>JAQVLM010000004.1 GCA_028704125.1 Opitutales bacterium | reverse complement strand
CGGCGAATTTGCGTTCGATTATCCGTTCAGGACGGAAGGGCGGAGCGGATGTGTTGTTGTGCACTGTGTTGACCAATGAACGGGATTTTGCACCGTTTCTCTCGGGCCACCGTGAGGGTCTGACGGATTCGGAACTGGAACAATGGAATTCCGGTTTGGAAGAAGGGGATCGTCAGTTTGCGCTAGGCGATCATGGGGAGGCGGAGCGGGCATACATGGGCGCATGGGAGATTGACGACAAGCATGCGGACTTGGCCTTCCGGATCGGACGCCTGATGCTGGCGGAAGAACGATGGTCGGATGCGAATCGTTTCTTGGCCCGGGCCCGTGATTTGGACTTGTTGCGGTTTCGGACGGATACCGCTCTGAATCAGGTGATCCGGGACTCTGCGAAAAGTGCCGGGGAGGGTTGTTCGCTGGTGGATCTCGACAAGATGGTGATGGAGACGAACTCTCATGGAATCCCCGGGGATGAGTTTCTCTACGAGCACGTGCATCTGACCTTTTGGGGAAGCTGTCGGGTGGCGGAGTCTCTGTTCGATGCAGTTGGCAGTGCCCTGGTGCAGAGAGGAATGGTTTCGGAAAAGCAGCCTCAGGCATTGGGTGATGCTGATCTCCGATTGCGAATGGGCTATACCGTCTACGAACAGGGCATGATCATTCATGAGCTGCTCAATCGCTTTGCATCTCCTCCCTTTACCGGACAGCGGGATCATGCCCCACGGATGGAGCTTTGGACCAAACGGATCGACACCGCCAACCGGCTGTTGTTTGGAGATGGCGCCAATCCGCTCCCGGCTCTCAGAAGCCTCTACGAACAGGCGATTAACCTATGGCCCGAGGATTGGGTTCTGAAGCGGAATTATGGCATGGCGCTGCTTGGCTTGGGCTCCGCGAAAGATGCGATTCCTTGGCTGGAGGACGCGAGGATGTGGATCGATGACGATCCCGACCTGCTCTTTGCTCTCGGAAAAGCATACGATGAGACCGGTGACAATGCCCGTGCCAACGGGGTTTATGAGATTCTCAGGGCTCTCGAACCACGCTACCCGGGACTGCCGGAGGCCTCCGGCAGTCAATAGCAGCTAGACCGTTCTTTTGTGTCGGTGCGGGGGTTGTTAAGCCCCGTTCCCTTTTGCTTCTTCATGGAAATGCATACCATGCGACTCCCTCGTAGCGAAGACGGGATGGATCGATGTTGTCGATGATCCATTGCTTCTCAGCCTCACTGATGGTGAAGAAGTGCGATGCGGTCGGGCTTGAATAGAACCGGTAAACCGGCAGGGCCCCCTGATGAGGCGCGTCCAAGGCAAAAAACGCCACTCCTTCGAGCGTGAAAAAGTCACCCATTGTCGCGAGTACCTGATCCAGTTCAGCTCGGGACATAGTGTAGAAGTGGCTGCCCGCCAGTCGGTTGTAGAGGCGGTAGACTGGTCTGCTCAGCGGTGTTTCATTGGCGATCACCTGATGGGAGCGTCCCTCAAGGGTCCAGACGTTGGACGGAAGATTGGCCAGGATGGAATCCCGTTCGTCCGGGTTGGCCGTGAAGAAGTGACTGGAGTTGTCGCTCCGGTGGAATCGGAAAAGCGTGGTTTTCGCGAGGGGGACGGCGCGTTGTTCGACCACCAGTCTTTGTGTCATGGGATCTCCTCCCATGCGGATGGCGGATACCGACAACTCAATGGTCCGGTCGAGGCCCGGACTCGGGGTCAATTGCACGGTAACGATTCCAGCCGTGGTTCCGGATGTCGCGGAAAGATGGAGCCCTGGAATGTTTTCGTGTCCGGTGATCGCCCAAGGGAGGTTTGCGGTAATTGCGAAGGATGCCGCACCACCGGCGTGGCTGATGGCGACCATGTCCCGATCCAGCAGTTGCATTGAAATTGGATCATCCGGGATGGTGACGGTGTTACGGAAATACTCACGCATACGCCGTCCCTCAGGAGTGAGATCGGATTCCCTCCAGGATCCGGCCAAGCTGGCGGATGGATATAGGACGCTTCCCTTTTCGTTTTTGATGCTCAGGGACCATTGCAGCCAGGTGATGGACCTGGAATCCATCCACTCGACGTAACGGTCCCACTCCGGCCAGTTGATCACATTGTTGGGTCCGGCGCTTGTCCCAACTGCCCCGGCTTCGGTGACGATCACGCACAACCCGTTGTTCAGCGCAGCCTCAGTTTCCGCTCTCAGGTTGACGTATCCACTGCCGTCAAGCGCATGGTTGGGGTCGCCGGCATAAAAGTGCATGACGTATGCGATGTTGTAAGCCGGATGACCCAAGCTGTCGTGGGTGATCGGATCTGCAGCCGCATGGGAAACGCGCTGATCCCAGTTGGGGGTTCCGACTGCAATGATCGCGTTTGGAGCATGGGTGCGGATCGTGGTTATGATCTGCTCGGCGTAGGGCTTGATCTGGTTGCTCCAATCGTATTCCACCGGCTCGTTGAAGATCTCGTAGATGATGTTGGGCGTGTCGCCATAGCGACTGGCGATCGCATCGAAAAAGGTGGTGGCTTCATCGGGAAGCAGGTGATGGGAATGCCAGTCCACAATGACGTAGATTCCTTCGGCCACACAGGCATCGATTAGTCGCGTGATTGCATTCATGGCGCTGACGGGATCCCCGAGGTAGTCGCAGCAATCCCCGGGATTCACACCGACCGCTCCTCTCACGATCGGCAGTTTCCAATCTTCTCTTAGCCAGCGGATCACATCCCGGTTCCAGTAGGCGGCCGAGTTTTCCCACTGGTGCCAGAAAAAGCTCATCCCCTGAAGCTGCACGACGCGTCCGTACTGGTCCTTGATGTTTGGGCCATCGATGTGCAGTGGCCCATGAGCGTCGACAATAGTGCGGGCACTGAGTGCTGCGGGTAGAAGAAGAATGCAAAGGATAAGGGATCGGATGAGCTTCATGGGGGGATTTTGGTGTGGGTATGCGTTCAGTTTTCTAGAACCTAACACCAGAGGGCTTTTGAGTAAAGCGAGACCGGTTCTCATAATCCGGACCCGATCACTGATCCGGAGCGCGATTTTCGCCGGAATGCGCTTGGGGTGCACTGCTCCAATTTGCGGAAATTGACGCTGAGCCGCTCAACCCGGGAAAAGCCACTCAACTCGGCCACTTCGTCGATCGGGATATCCTGATGCGCCAGCAGGCGTTTGGCGTGCTCGATTCGCTGCCGGATGATCTCCTCGTGTAGGCTCCGGTTGAGCATCTGGCGGATTTCCCGCTCGAGCGAACGCCGCGAGACGTGCAGGGTATCGATCACGTCTTTAACTGTGATTCCTTCGGTCGCATTCTCGCGGATGTATTCGAGGGCACGTGAAAGCACCGGGCTCGACACTGAGAGGAAGTCGCTGGAGCGGCGGGAAACCACCCGTGTCGGCGGGATGAGAAGTGGCGGGCGGGATAGACGTGAAGACGATTTGTCGCGCAGGATCTCTTCCATGAGTTTGGCGCTTTCGTAGCCGATCATGTCCCATGGGATTTCGATACTCGAAAGTGGCGGGTAGGTCATTCCGCAGACATGATGGTCGTTGTTGGCGCCGATAATCGCGACCTGATCCGGAATGAGGATTCCGATCTGGTGACAGCATTCGGCAAGCAGGCGGCCGGATGGGTCGTGGGCAGCGAAGATGCCTACGGGTTTGGGAAGCGCCTTCAACCAGCGGATCAACCGGGAATCAGACTCATGCCAATGTTCGATGTATTTCCGGTGAGCCCGTGGTGGCTCGAAGTACACCTCACAGTCAAACCCGTGTTCGCGAAGCGTTCGGGAGAAAGCCTCACAGCGTTCATGCGCATAGGGCATGGGCTCACCGAGAAATGCGAAATGCCGCAAGTCCAGTCCAATCAGGTGGTGGGCGGCCAGTTGGCCCACCCGGTCATCGTCCACGTCGACACTTGGCGGCCCGCCAGGCTCCATGTTCTTGACCGACACGACAGTCGGAATACCAAGATCCAGCAATTCGGGGGATACCTCCGGCATCCATTCGAGGATCAGGCCGACCGGTTTCCATTGCTTCAGCAGCTGCTTGAGCTCATCCAATGGACGGTATATGTCGATCAGCCAGTAGTCCCGTCCCAAGGCCGCAATACGGTGGATTCCCGGTATGAGCCGGTAAGTATTGATCTCAGAGAGAACGAGGGCGACACGGTTGCTCTTCACGGGATAGACTTTCAGTGGTTTGGCGCAAAAACACAACAGAAATCCGCAAAATGCGCTTTCGATGCAGCGCCATTTGGGTTATACTCCATTTCATTATCGGAGTCTTGTGTGTGGCCGTATAGCCAAACCAGGGCTCATTAACCCCTGATCCATTATCCATCTATCCCGAATCATATGAGCACAAGTTATTTTCCTGACGTTCCAAAAATCGCCTACGAAGGCCCGAAGAGTCGCAATCCATTTGCGTTCAAGCAATACAACGCTTCTGAAGTGGTAGCTGGAAAGACCATGGCTGAGCACCTGCGCTTCGCCGCTCCTTACTGGCACGTGATGCGTGGCGTTCTGTCCGATCCATTCGGTGGCGGCACGGCGCTGATGCCTTGGGATGACGGCAGTCTTTCGGTTGAAAACGCCATCAAGCGCGTGGACGTGTTCTTCGAATTCCTCGACAAGATCGGAATCGATTTCTGGTGCTTCCACGACCGTGACATCGCCCCTGAGCTGAATGACTTGGCCAAGTCCAACGCAGCCCTCGAGAAGGTGGTCGATAAGCTGGCCGCAAAGCAGAAGGAAACCGGCAAGAAGTTGCTCTGGGGAACCGCATGTCTGTTCTCCCATCCGCGTTTCTCGCAGGGTGCGGGCACCTCGCCGAATGCCGATGTCTATGCATATGCGGCAGCACAGGTTAAGGCCGCTATGGACGCAACCCACCGTCTGGGTGGTTTGGGCTACACGTTCTGGGGAGGCCGTGAAGGTTACTCCACCCTTTGGAACACCGACATGAAGCGTGAGCTGGATCATTTGGCCCATTTGCTGCACATGGCGGTGGACTATAAGCAGAAGATCGGTTTCAAGGGCCAGTTCTACATCGAACCGAAGCCGCGTGAACCGACCACTCACCAATACGACAGTGACTCGGCTGCATGCCTTAACTTCCTGCGTGAATACGGTCTGTTGAATGACTTCAAACTCAACATCGAGACCAACCACGCCACGCTCGCGGGTCACACCATGTTCCACGAACTGACCGTGGCCGCCAACGCAGGCGCACTGGGCAGCATCGATGCGAACCGTGGGGATGAGCTCATCGGATGGGATACCGACCAGTTCCCGACCAACCTTTACACCAACGTTGAAGTGATGCTGATCGTCCTCGGAATGGGCGGCTTCACCACCGGTGGTCTGAACTTCGACGCCAAGCGCCGCCGCGAATCCCATGAGCCGGTGGATCTGTTCCACGCTCACATCGGTGGTATGGATGCCTTCGCACGTGGCCTCAAGATTGCGGCTGCGATTCAGGCGGATGGTCGTTTCGAAGAGTTTGTGAAGGCCCGTTATGCAACCTTCGACAGTGGAGTGGGCAAGACCGTGGAAGACAAGACCGCAACCTTGGAATCCCTCTCCGCATATGCCCTTTCGCATCCTGAGCCGGTCCTCGCAAGTGGCCGTCAGGAAATGCTTGAGAACATCCTCAACGATTACATGTGATGTCGCTCTCCATCGGCATAGACATTGGGACCTCATCCGCGAAAGCGGTGGTGGTCAACCGTCAGGGCGATGTGGTGTTCAAGGTCGGTCCGACCTATAACTTCAAAACACCTCATCCGCTCTGGGCCGAATCGGATCCCGAAGATTGGTGGAAGGCTACCCTGCACTGTCTGGAGGAGATCTCGAAGGCCTGTGATCCGGCTTCCATCGAAGCGATTGGTTTGACAGGGCAGATGCATGGTCTGGTGCTGCTGGATGCCGCCGGACGCGTGCTCCGACCCTGTATCATGTGGAATGACCAGCGGACCAGCGCCGAATGTGCTGCACTCACCCAGCGGGTGGGTGCCCAGGAGGTGTTGCGCATCACCGGAAATCCCGTGCTGACGGGCTTCACCGCTCCCAAGATCCTTTGGGTGCAGAAGAACGAGCCGGAAGTGTGGGCGCGGGTGGACAAAATCCTTCTCCCGAAGGATTTCATCCGCTACCGTTTGTCCGGCGTGTTCGCCACGGACGTGAGCGATGCCTCCGGGATGTCCCTGCTCGACGTGGGTGCCAGAAACTGGTCGCAGACCATGCTGGCCGCCTGTGGCGTCAAGCCTTCCATGCTCGGCAAGGTCCACGAATCTCCGGACGTGACGGGAACATTGAACGCCGAGCTCGCGAAGCGTTTCGGGTTCCGCGCGGATGTGAAGATTGTAGCTGGAGCGGGCGACCAGGCAGCCGGGGCAGTTGGCTCGGGCGTGGTCAAGCAAGGGCTGGTCGCGTGTTCGCTGGGAACCAGTGGAGTTGTATTTGCCCAGGCCGATCAATTCGAGCCTGAGCCGGAAGGACGCTTGCACGCTTTCTGTGCGGCTGTCCCCGGGAAGTGGCACTACATGGGAGTGCAGTTGTCCTGTGCGGGATCCTACCAATGGTTTGGGGACCGTCTGGGCTTCGGAGCAGATTTTCGTGTTCTCGACGCAGAAGCCGAAAAGGTCGGGGCAGGAGCGGAGGGGTTGCTGTTCCTGCCCTACCTGACTGGCGAGCGTATGCCCCATCCGGATCCTCTTGCGAGAGGGGGTTGGATTGGGCTCACGATTCGGCATGGCCGCGGGCATATGGCTCGCGCCGTGCTCGAAGGGGTGACGTTCGGTTTGCGCGAAGGAATGGAAATGATCCGGAAGCTGGGTGTGCCGATCGAGAAGGTCATTGTGGCCGGCGGCGGTGCACGTTCTCCGTTGTGGAGGCAGATTCTGGCCGACAACTTCGAGAGCAGCATCGTGACCGTGAACGCGTCCGAAGGCGGTGCCTTCGGGGCAGCCATCCTCGCGATGGTCGGAGCCGGATGGTATCCGGGAGTGGAAGCCGCCTGTGGTGCGCTGATCCGGGAGACCGGTGAAACGCTCCCCGGACCCAACACGGCTGCCTACAACCGTTTGTTCCCCGTCTATAAGGGATTGTATCCGGCGCTCAAAGAGTCGTTTGCAGCGCTTTCCTGATGGGTTGTTTCGTAGAAAGCAGTGTCGGACTAATGGTTCCGGCACTGCTTTTTTGTTGTACTCAACACTTGGAAACGTGACCCGAAATGAGTTGGCGAAATCAGCTCCAGTAGTTGTCCCTTCAGCGGGTCGGTCAGGTTCGACGGGCGGGTCACGATCGAGCGGATTGCATCCGGCGCTTGCCGCATGAAAAACGATTCCTGACGGTTGAGCTTTGGTTTCTCAAAGCCCTCGCTCTCGAGGGCATCGATGATAAAGTCCCAGCACACGTCGCAGGTGAGGTCCTGCTCCCCCGGGTCCTTGAGAATGTCCGGATTCTGCGCATGCCCCTGGTAGGCACGCGCGGTGCCCTCCGGGCATTCCGTGAGGATTGCCTCCCATGGTTTTCCGTAGTCAATGGTCAGGAACAGGCCGGATTGAAAATCTTTCAGGATGCGGGTGAGGAGCTGCTCGGCCTCGAGCGATACATCCACGCGGTAGCCTTCCGGGGCGGTATCCGGTAGCCGCTTGAGGATAGTGGCTTCCGAATCGCTGAAGGATTCCGGAACGATGCATTCGCACAGGCTATCGTTCTCGAGCAGAATCCGGATGGGCCTCCATTGGCCATCGAGGTAAACCCAGCGTTGGAAGGGCTGGGCATCCAGCAGCTCGTTCGACATGGCGATGCAGGGCTCAAGAAGCTCCACCGCGTCATCCAGCCGGAACGTGCTGCAGGATGCGAACAGTTCCGCATGAGTGGCGTCCATGATCGGATGGTCTTCCGCCCCGATTTCCACCCAGTGGTAGTCCCTCAGGTCGTCGACTTCCAGCAGGTGCTTGCATGCGTCGATCAGCAACAGCGGGAAAACCAGCGTGTGGCTGGATGAGGTGTAAAAATCCGCCGCTTCGGATTTTCCGACACGCGGTGCCTTCCGGCGGTAGTAGCCCCATTCCGGATCATAGAGTGCCGCGCGCGTAAAGGTCTCGTAGTCAAGCAGGCCTTGTGGATCGGTGAGTGCGCCAAGGCTAGCTGCGATAGCCGGCCGGACGGGAAAGGCTGGAGAAATGCGATTCATGCAAGACCGGAAGTGTGGTCCTCTCTTCAAAAATGGCAAGGTTCGCGATTAAGGGGTTGATTCCCGTTCGAAAACCCGTTTAGTCTCGCCCTTTATTGGATCCCATCGAGTGATCGCTGGGTTCCCGATGAGTGGAGAGATGGCAGAGTGGCCTAATGCGCTGGTTTGCTAAACCGGTATACGGGTAAAACCGTATCGGGGGTTCGAATCCCCCTCTCTCCGCCATTCGACGCGTTCCTCAGTTCCTTCGATCACTTGCTCATGGCAAGCCAGTCACAAAACCGGGTGGATGATATGACTTTTCCGAGCGTCGGATGCCCTGAGCCTGTCGAAGGGCTTTCGTATGTTTACATGTTGATGTGTCACAACGGATCATTCTACGTTGGTATGGCCGATGACATTCAGAAACGGATCCATCTTCACCGGAATGGATCGGGAGCACGGCATACAAAGCTGCTGAAGGTGTTTGAACTCGTATACTACGAAGGGCCTATGTCACGGAACGATGCTGCGAAACGCGAACTACAATTGAAAAAGTGGTCTCGTGCAAAAAAGGCAGCCCTCATCCGGCATGACTTTCAAAGACTATCTGTTCTTTCTAAAAGCAGGGATTAGATGAGAACCCCCCGGGGGTTTGTTCACGAGCCGCGGATGCGGCGAGAAGCCTGCAATCCCCCTCTCTCCGCCATTTATCCCTGATAAACAAAGACTTAAACGAGAAAATCAGGGCGAAAAACGGCTGAATCATCCGTATCACTTGTAAAAGGAAAAAGGCCTGATTTGTGCCAAAAAATGCCCGGAAATGCCCTGAGAGTGGTGACAAAGTGGTAACGGATTTCCACCCTTTCGGCCAGCATGCAGGCGGTTTCTGTGGATGGATGATCTCCGGAAAATGAACGCATTCGGGTGATAGTGCGCTAAGCTATTCAATGGCCATTAAACTGAGCATCGTAACGCATTGAAATAACGGTGAAGCAAACGATTAGAAGAATCAAATTCGCAGTTATACGCTTGTCGACTCCCTCCAAGTGGAGTTAGATCTGAAAGCATGCTCACTTTTGGGAAGGTTATCCGCATCCTGATGAATCGACGTGGGTTGACTGGTAGGCAGCTTTCCGAAAAAATTGGAATCAGCCCAACCTCCGTGAGCAAGATCCTCACCGACCAGTCCAAACCCCGCCAGATCACCCTGACCCGCTTGATCAAGACGCTGTGTAAAGATCCGGAAGAGGAGCAGATGGTGGTAAGGGGTTTTACCGGAGCGGAGTTGTTGAAGGAGGAACCCTCAAGACCCTTGCCCACTGATGAGCAACTGGAACGGGAGCGTGCTGAACGATTCCTTGAGGTGAAAGCGCAGTCGATTGCCTTCAAGAAGTCGGTAGCGAGGGAACTGGACAAGATCGGCGTGAAATACACCCAGGACTACTACGAAGGCATTTATGTGACCGATTTCCTGATTGAGAAGGACGGGAAACGGATTGCCCTGGAATGCAAGTTCAACGTGCAGCGGGATTTTGAGAAGGTGGTGATGATTGCAAAGATTCTCAAGGAGCAATTCACGCTGGATGCGGTGTATATTGTAATTCCCTTCACCACCGAGACAATCCAAGACCCCTGTGTGATCGGACTGAACGATGTTTTGACACAACTCGAACGGGGCCAGGAACAGACATTTCAGGAAACGAAATCATGACGAGCCAGCTACACGACGAATTAAAAAGCCACATTTGGGAGATTGCCAACCGCCTGCGCGGCCCGTATCGCCCGCCCCAATATCGGCTGGTCATGCTGCCGATGGTCGTGTTGCGGCGTCTGGACTGTGTGCTCGAACCAACGAAAGACCGGGTATTGGCCGAGTATGAAAAACTTAAGGCGCGCAATACTCCCGAAAACGCGATGGACCGCCTGCTCGGCAAGGCTGCTGACCCTTCCCGCAACTTCCCGCTCTACAACACGAGCCCCTTCACCTTTCAGAAGCTGCTTGGCGACCCCGAAAACATCGCGCCCAATCTCGTTTCCTTCATCAACAGCTTTTCGCCAACTGCCCGCGCCATTTTCGAGCGATTCAAGTTCGGCGATCAGATCGAGAAACTGGATGCCAGCAACCGCCTGTTCACCATCGTCAAAGCCATCGCCGAGGTGGATCTGCACCCTGCCCGCATGGACAACATGCAGATGGGTTACCTCTTCGAGCACCTCGTCATGCGCTTCAACGAGCAGGCAAACGAAGAGGCCGGAGACCACTTCACTCCCCGCGAGGTCATCCGCCTGATGGCCAACCTCATTTATACCGGAGAACGTGATGTCTATACGCCCGGCATCTTCCGCACGATCTACGACCCCACCTGTGGCACTGGCGGCATGCTCTCCGAATCGGAAGCCTTCATCCTGGGGCAGAATGCCTCGGCCAACCTTGCGCTTCACGGGCAGGAGTATAACGACGAGTCCTGGGCGATCTGCTGCGCTGACATGCTCATCAAGGACGAAGACACCAGTCAGATCGTGCTTGGAGACACCCTCGGCGACGGTAAAACCCGCGACGGATTTGGATGCCACCAATTCCACTATATGCTGGCCAATCCCCCCTTTGGTGTTGAATGGAAGGATCAGAAAACCATTGTCGAAAAGGAGCACAACGAACTTGGTTTCCACGGCCGTTTCGGTGCGGGATTGCCGGCCATCAACGACGGCTCGCTGCTCTTCCTGCAGCACATGATCTCCAAGATGCATCGCTATCGGGAAGGCGATGAAGAAGCGGTGGGTTCCAAGATCGCCATCGTCTTCAATGGCTCACCGCTCTTCTCTGGCGACGCCGGTTCAGGCCCCTCCAACATCCGCCGCTGGATCATCGAAAACGACTGGCTCGACGCCATCGTCGCGCTGCCCGATCAACTCTTCTACAACACGGGCATCTTCACCTATGTCTGGCTTGTCACCAACCGCAAGGCTCCCGAACGGCGCGGCAAGGTGCAGCTCATCGACGGCACCCGCTTCTGCGAGCGCATGAAGCCAAAGAGCCTCAACAACAAACGCCACGAGATCACCGAGGAGCAGATCCGCCAACTCACCGCTCTCTACGGCAATAACCGCGACGGCGAAACCGCTGAGATTTGCCTCGACCTGAAGACCGGCGAACGCGCCACCCGCGTTGTCTCCCGCATCTTTGAAAACCGCGAGTTCGGCTTCCTCAAGGTGACGGTGGAACGCCCGCTGCGGATGAACTTCGAGGCCACGCCCGAGCGCATTGCCCGGCTTGACGGAGAAAGCGCCTTCTCCAACCTAGCCACCACAAAAAAACGCAAGGACGATGATGCTGCCAAACGTGAGATCGAGCAAGGCGAACAGGAGCAGGAAAAGATCCGAAAACTGCTGACCTCCCTTGCGGACAAAGGCCGCTACATGGATCGGGAGGCCTTCGAGAGCGACCTGGAATATGTTGCAAAAAAGGCGGGACTCAAGCTGCCCGCTCCCCTCAAAAAGGCCATCTTCGTTGCCCTCGGTGAACGCGATCCCGAGGCGGAAATCTGCCGCGACAGCAAGGGCAACTCAGAGCCGGACTCCGAACTGCGCGACACGGAGAACATCCCGCTACCCAAGGGCACCACGCTGCCCCTGCCGATGGACTTCGGGCCGGACAAACCCAACGACCGCCTCATTGAGGCCTTCCGCGATACCATCGAGACCTACATGGCCCGCGAGGTCCTGCCGCACGTTCCCGACGCCTGGGTGGACACCAGCAAGACTAAGGTGGGTTACGAAATCCCGATCAACCGCCACTTCTACGTTTACCAGCCACCACGCCCGCTCGCAGAGATCGAGTCTGACATCACCAAGCTGGAACAGGAAATCGCCGGCATGCTGAAAGGACTCATCGCATGAATGGGATGAACCGCAAAGAGCGCAGAGAATGCGGAGGAGAAAAATGCCCGGCAGAGGCAACTCTTCGGAATGATCGAATTGTTGGTGCTGGAGGAGACAATCTGGGTAACTGTTCAGGGAAACTGAATAGTTCAACTCTCCGCTTGACCGCTGCCCGTCTTTCGTTGAACTTTTTCGACACATCCCTCCAGTTTGCTTCGGTGGCTGGACGCAGGGCAGTCTCGCAAGGGGCTGCCCTCGCATATTTTATAACCTCCGCGCCCTTCGAGTCCTCGGTGGTTAGAACAGAGAAGAAGGCTAACCGCAAAGAGCGCAGAGAACGCCGAGAGCTGGAACAGAAATTCGCGGGCTTGCTGGAGGGGCTGGTGAAATGAATTTTTCCGATACAATTCCTACAGAATGGCCCAAGGCAAGCATTGGGAAGTATTGCGAAGTTCAACTCGGAAAGATGCTTCAAAATGAGCCGACATCCGAGAAGGATGAACTTAAGCCTTATCTGCGAGCCATCAACATCGCGAAAAATGGCCTCGATCTGTCGCATCAATTCAGCATGTGGATAAAGCCTCAGGAATCCGAGAGGTTCAGACTGAGGCTTGGAGACATATTGGTTAGCGAAGGTGGTGATGCGGGTCGCACCTGCGTTTTTACAAGCAACGATGAATATTACTTCCAGAACGCAATCAATAGAGTTCGCCCGCAGAGGAATGAAGTTATTTGCTCCGAATTCATCTACTACTGGTTCTCTTTTTTGAAGTTTTCCGGTTACGTGGAGATGGTTTGCAACGTCGCGACGATTGCCCACTTCACAGCAGAGAAAGTCAAAGCCGCTCCCTTGGCCCTTCCGCCCCTCGACACGCAGCGGCGGATTGCGGCGTTTTTGGATGAGAAGACGGCGCGGATTGATGGCTTGATTGCGAAGAAGCGGGAGTTACTGGAGCGACTGGCAGAAAAACGTCAGGCTCTCATCACCCAAGCCGTAACCAAAGGCCTCAACCCCCACGCCCCCATGAAACCCTCCGGCATCGACTGGATCGGCGGCATCCCGGCGCATTGGGATCTCGTGCCGTTCAAATGGCGATGCAGGGTTCAGAGCGGGCAGGTAGACCCAAAAGAGGAGAGCTTTGCGTTGATGCCACTCGTCGCGCCGGATCACATCGAAAGCGGAACTGGCAGGTTATTCGGGGTGAAGTCTGCGGAAGAACAAGGAGCGATCAGCGGCAAATATCTGTGCCCGGCAGGGGCGGTTCTCTATTCGAAGATTCGCCCCGCTCTACGGAAAGTTGCTCTTCATGAAGGAGAATGCCTATGTAGCGCCGATATGTATGCGATTGATCCTGGAATTTATTACAACCGCTATTTTCTCTTCTATTTTCTCCTGACGGATGCCTTTACCTCTTATGCGGAACTTGAGTCAATGAGAGTGGCTATGCCAAAGGTAAACAGAGAAGCATTGGGTGCGTTCCCCTTGCCGCTACCGTCATTGCAGGAACAGAAAGAAATTGCCGATTACTGCTCAGATGTCGATCAGGCAGACAAAAGCAGTTCCGAGACTGTTTCAAAAAGCATCGAACTCCTCACCGAATACCGTTCCGCATTGATCACCGCTGCCGTGACTGGCCAGATTGAGTTTTGAGGAAAGGCTGATATGAAATTTGATGTCTATTGCGATGAAAGTCGCCCGGAAGCCCTCACTTCAAAGGCTCAGAATGCCGCTCGCTATCTGGTCATAGGTAGCTTGTGGCTACCTGGTTCCGACCGTGCGAAGCGCAAAGCCGAGGTGCATTCACTTAAGGATTCAGGTAAAATTGGTGGTGAGTTGAAATGGTCGAAGGTGTCCGCTTCACGTTTGGCGACCTACACGGGTTTGATCGATTGGTTTTTCGATGCGGGGCAGGATCTCCGATTTCGAGCCATCGTCGTGGATCGCACCAAACTCGACATGGTCAAGTTTCACAACGGTGACGGGGAACTGGGGTTCTACAAGTTCTACTATTTCCTGTTGCACGGCTGGGTTCTTGACCAGAACGAGTATCAGATTTTTTGCGACCTGAAGCGCAATCGCGAGCAGGATCGCCTACACGTCTTGCGCCGTGTGTTGGTTTGCTCGAACCTGACGTCACAGATCCAATCAGTTCAGGGGATCGAGTCGGCAGAATCGGTGCTGATTCAGGCGGTTGATCTAATGACGGGAATGGTGGCAGCTCGGTTCAACGAATCGCTCAATCCGGGGACTGCGAAAACATCGGTTGTAGAACACTTGGAAAGGCGCATGGGCCACGGGATCCGCCACACACCCAAGGCCGAGGAAAAGTTCAATGTTTTCGCGATTCGACCGGGAGGTGGTTGGTGAGCTCTGTCAGCTACCCTCCATTGTTGTGCCTGGCGGATCCGTCAGCGTATCAAACGCACTTTGAGGACAAATACTGCCGGGGACCGATTTCGACTTTTGATGGGATCAAGGTTTGGTTCCGTCCAGACAAGTTTCAGCACGATTTCTTTGAAAGCAGCAACCGGGATGGCGTCAAAGATCGGTTTTCCACGCAGCGTGCGGAACGGATGAATTGGATTGAGGCGACCCTTCAAGACCCGGCTGCTAAATTGAAGCAGGGTTGGATCAAGAAAGAGCGTCGGTATGATGCCAAAAGGCGAGTTGCAGTCGTCAAAGGCAACTACGTGGTCGTGATCGCCATCAATCAACGAAATCCTAACAAAGCTGACTTTGTGACGGCCTTCGTGGCTGACACCCAGCATACTCTCAACCAAATCCTAGCATCCCCATCATGGACTCCAACGCAGGCATAAAAAAACCGCCGGTTCGCATCGCTGGCCCGGCGGAAGCCTCTGTAAGTTCTACTACCTCTGGTAGAGACAACGTAACTATCGGCTACAAGCCGCAGAAAATCAAGAAGTTTTTTGACCGCCCCAGCTACCCCGCTGGTGCGGGGAGGAAGGCCGTGTTAAAGGAGAAACATTTCCGCCCGCTGGACGTGAAGCTCCAGATCCGAGCGATTGAACACATGCGGTCGGGCAATGGACTCGCTTTCAAGGTCTTTAGGAGGATTCTGACCCCATGAAACCGAACTTGTCACACCGCTGATCCTCCCTTAGCTTTTTACCATGAACCGCATAGCTGTCAGTCCAAGAGTTCTGCGCTGGGCGCGAGATCGCGCTGGGCTGACTTCGGCTGATTTGCAATCGAAGTTTCCGCTGCTGGCGGAGTGGGAGGCGGAAGCGGCGCAGCCGACCATGAAGCAACTGGAGCACTTCGCCAAGGCGACGCGCGTGCCGTTCGGCTTTCTGTTTCTACCGGAGCCACCGGAGATGATGAGTGACGATGAATTAACCGAGCAAATTATCGGCGCGGCGATTGAGGTCCATCGTGCAGTTGGGCCAGGGTTGCTGGAAAGTGCTTACGAGCATTGCCTGCACTTTGAACTAACCAGCCGTGGCATCAGGTCGGAGCGGCAGAAGACCATGCCGATTCGCTTCAAGGACTGCGAAATCGATGCTGGCTATCGCATCGATCTCTGGGTCGAAGGCCGGGTTATCATTGAGTTGAAAGCCGTGGAGCGTCTCCAGCCCATCCATTCGGCACAGCTAATTACTTACCTCAAGCTTTCCGGTTGCCACCTTGGCCTGCTCATCAACTTCAACGAGAAGCTGTTGAAGAACGGCCTCAAGCGCATCGTCAATGAACACCCGGAAAAGAAACCTACCGCCGAGATCGCAGAGCGCACGGAGATGGTTTCAGAAGAAGAAAGTTCTCGGTGCTCTTCGCGCCCTCTGCGGTAAATCCCATCACCACCATGCCCTCGTCACACAGCGAATATGCTTTTGAAACCGCCATCGAACACGGCCTGACCACGCTGGGTGGCTACACCAAGCGCAGCCCAGCGGACTACGATGAGGAGCGGGCTTTTTTCCCGAAGGACGTATGCGGATTTCTGCAGGATAGCCAGCCGGGGAAATGGAGTGCGCTGGAGTCCCTTTTGGGTGGACGGACGGAAGCCACGGTATTGGACAACCTGGTCAAGGAACTGGAAACCAAAGGTTCTCTGCACGTGCTTAGGCATGGCTTCAAGTGCTATGGAAAAACCTTCCGCATGGCCTACTTCCGGCCCAACTCGGGCATGAATCCCGAAGCTGCTGACACTTACGCCAAGAATCGCCTGACGATCACCCGGCAGGTGGCTTTCACCTCAGTGCTCAAGCGCCCGGATGGCAAGCACCGTCGCTGCATCATCGACGTGACCTTAAGCGTGAATGGGATTCCGGTGGTCACAGTGGAGTTGAAAAACGGTTTCAATCAGAAAGCAGCTGATGCGAAAAAACAATACGAGCATGACCGCGATGAACGCGACCTGCTTTTTGCGTTCAAGAAGCGGGCGCTGGTGCACTTCGCCGTCGACCCGGATGAAGCCTGGATGACGACCCGACTTAAGGGCAACGAAACGTTTTTCCTGCCCTTCAACAAAGGTTACCAGCACGGCGCGGGAAATCCGCCCGTGAAAGACAACTGGAAGACGCACTACCTCTGGGACGAGGTGCTCGCCGCCGACAGCCTCCTGGACATCCTGCAACGCTTCATGCACCTGGAGGTGAAGGAGCGCAAGATCACCACCGAAAAGGGCGTGCGTGTCATCCGCAAGGAGACGATGATCTTCCCTCGCTACCACCAGCTCGATGCGGTGCGTCGCCTGGTCGACCACGCACAGACCAACGGATCGGGGCGTAACTACCTCATCCAGCATTCGGCGGGATCAGGCAAGTCGAACTCCATTGCCTGGCTGGCGCACCGGCTCGCCAGTCTGCACGGTGCGAATGATGAAAAAGTGTTTCACTGCGTTGTTGTGGTGACGGATCGACGCGTCCTCGACCAGCAGTTGCAGAACACGATTTACCAGTTCGAGCACAAAACGGGAGTCGTCGAGAAGATCGACGAGAACACCCAGCAACTGGCAAAGGCGCTCTCAGGAGGCACACCCATCGTGATCACCACCATCCAGAAGTTTCCCTTTATCGCGCAAGCCCTCAACACGTTGGAGAAGAAGGGCGAGACCATCAAGATTGATACAGCAGGAAAACGCTTTGCGGTGATCGTGGACGAAGCGCACTCCTCCCAGAGTGGCGAGACGGCCAATGCCTTGCGCGGCATGCTCAACCAGGACGGCATTGAAGCCGCAGTGGCGGCCCAGCTATCGGACGAGGAGGATGAGGACCTCAGCGAAGAGGCCAAGGCGAAGATCCTGCGCGATGCGCTCAAGCGGAAACGTCAGCCCAACCTCAGCTTCTTCGCCTTCACCGCTACCCCCAAGTTCAAGACAAAGACCCTCTTTGACGAACCGGGACCATCGGGTCAATCCCCCTTCCACGAATACACCATGCGACAGGCGGTCGAGGAAGGTTTCATCATGAATGTGTTGGAACACTACACGACCTTCAAGCGATTCTTCGGCCTCATCAAAAACATCGAGAAAGACCCTGAAGTGCCGCGCAGAAAGGCCGCCAAGGTATTGACGCGCTACATGGATCTCCACCCGGTGAACATCGAACAGGTGGTATCGGTGATCATTGAGCATTTCCGCCTCTACGTCATGCACGAGCTTGGGGGCAGGGCCAAGGCGATGGTGGTGACGGCGTCGCGACTCGCAGCGGTGAAGTATAAATTGGCCTTCGACAAATACCTCAACGACAATGGCTACACAGGCATCCGCTCACTGGTGGCCTTTTCCGGAACGGTGGAAGATCCGGAGGATCCGGGTTCGGCCTACACCGAGGTCTCCATGAACGACGGCTTGGCAGAGAGTGAGCTGCCGGAAGCCTTCGAAGGTGACAGCTATCGGGTATTGCTTGTGGCAGAGAAATACCAAACGGGCTTCGACCAACCTTTGCTGCAGACGATGTATGTGGTGAAGCGCCTGGCAGGCGTGCAGGCGGTGCAGACACTCTCCCGGCTCAATCGAATCGCCCCCGGGAAGACGCGAACGTTTGTGCTGGATTTCGTCAATGACGAAGCAGAAATCTACAAGGCCTTCAAACCCTACTTCGAAAGCACGCCGATGGGGGAACAGGTGGACCCGCACAAACTCTCCAAGCTTCATCACGAGCTGATGCAGTTCGGGATTTGCTCTCCGGATGATGTGAGCGCCTTTGCATGCATCTGGTATTCCGGGAAAAGAGACCCGTCGGCAACAGACAACCGTCAGATGAATGCGGTGCTGGATATCGTCATTAATCGTTGGAAAGACAGCCCGGAGGATGAGCGTGAGGATTTTCGGGGCAAGATGACCGCATTTCGGAGTCTTTATGCCTTCCTTTCCCAGATCATCCCCTACCAGGACAGCGAGTTGGAGAAGTTCTACACCTTTGTCCGGAACCTGCTACTCAAGCTCCCACCGCCCGACACAGGGGAACCCTTCTCCCTGGATGACGAAGTTGCCTTGAAATACTACCGCATCCAGCAGAGGTCGGATGGCTCCATCGATCTCACGGACGGTGAAGCGGAACCCTTGAAAGGCCCGACTGATGTGGGGACGGGTATGGTTCGTGAGGACCCTGTGCCGCTCTCAACGCTCGTGCAGCGGCTCAACGAACGCTTCGGAACTGATTTCACCGAAGCCGACCAGCTCTTTTTTGATCAGATTCGCCTGACTGCTGAAAAGGATGAAAAGATCGTGGAAGCCGCCAAGGCTAATAACCTGAGCGATTTTTCTGCGTTTCTGGAGCGAATGCTGGATGAACTCTTCATCGGACGAATGGAAGGTAATGAGGAAATTTTCTCACGCGTGATGACTGACAAGTCCTTCCGCGATGCAGCGCATGAACACTTGGCCGAAGTAATCTACCAACAAATCAGGAAAGAGAAGTCTGCCTAAACGAACGCCTCAATTGTCCATGATGAATTTCGATACCCTATGAACCCCACCCCAAAAACCCTCCAAATCTTCCTGCCTGAAGGAACCCCAGCGGGGATTCAGGTGGCTGAGCTCACCACGCGAATCATCCAGGCAGTATCGGTGCCCAAAACCCGGTTGCAGGACTTCATTGAGCGGGACAAGGAAGTGAACCATGTGGGAACTTACTTTCTGTTTGGAGAGAAGGATGATTCGACGAAACCGGTCACCTACATCGGGCAAACTGAGGATCTGCGCCAGCGACTGAAACAACACGACGCGAACAAAGAGTTCTGGACAACAGCGGTCATCCTGATTTCGAGAACTCATTCCTTCACCCAGGCTCATATTCGTTGGCTGGAATGGTATTCCATCAAGAAGACACTGGAAGCGAACCGGTATCGATTGGAGAACGGAAACGGCGGAAGTGAACCGCATGTGACGGAGGCGATAAGGGCAGACCTGGACGAAATCTTCGATACGGGGAAACTGTTGTTGGAAAGCTTGGGCTACCCGATCTTCGAGCCCCTGGTGAAACGAAAAGAATCGGGTGAAATTCAGGAAGCGGAACTGTGGTATTGCAAAGGACCAAACGCCGATGCGGTGGGCATGCCCTCGGAAAAAGGATTTGTGGTCCTCAAGGGTTCCAAGTTCCGAAAAGTTTTTACGGCCAGTGCCGCAGAGACGACCTTCGCGAAACGTCGGGAACGTGAACTCGCCGAGGGTGTCTTCGAGGATCTTGGGGATTATTTGGAGCTCAAAGAAGATGTTGCTTATGGATCACCTAGCATGGCAGCTGCAGCGGTCCTTGCAAGGCACGCCAACGGATGGCTAAGCTGGGTGGATGCAAGCGGAAGAACGCTGGATGGAGCGAAAAGAAAGGTGTAGGAATGGCGGGAGTTGTTTTGATGAGTGATGCGCTTGGAGTAACACCTGGCAAATTGGAAAGGAGAGGAGTTTTTTTAATTCTTTTGTTGGTATTGACTCAAACCTTGGGGATCCGAATGCAGGAAGATGGCCCCCTATGTCAGGAAACATGTCGCCCCGATGAATCGTGGCTTGGTAAGACGTGTTCCTCAGTTCCTTCGATCACTTGTTGACCCTGAGCCAGGCCGAATGGCTCATGGCAAGCCAGTCACAAAACCGGGTGGCTGTCATCTGATATCAAGTGAGATCACGCGGGCGCAGTTGGCCAAAACGATCGGCGATATCAGCTCCCACCCGGCTGAGGATTCATTGGATTGCTCGGTTGCTTTTCGGCGTGCTTCGAAATGGCGCAACCCCCGATTTTTGAATCAGAAATCCACTTAATAATACTACTTAGTAGTATCATTAAGGAGACGCGATACTATTTGGCAGTTCTTGCGGCTTGATTTGTCAAAAATACTTGCTAGTGTTTTTGACAGAAATGGACGTTGGTAAGCGGTGCAAAGTATTGAAGATAGGATATTAAAGTCAATTAGGGCAAACCGGAATGCTTCCGTGTTTTCCGCTGAGCACTTTATGGGGTTTGGCAGTCGTCCCGCCATTTCTCAATCATTGAGGCGCTTGGCCAAAGCCGGCAAGCTTCGCCGTATTCGACAAGGTCTGTATGATCTGCCCCGGGAGCACCCCATTTTGGGGCAGACCGCCCCCGATCCGATGGGAGTCATCAAGGCGCTAATGGAAGGCAGCAATGCTCAGTGGCAGGTTTCGGGGGCATATGCCGCTAATCTGCTCGGAATTTCGGAGCAGGTTCCAACCAGGATTGTTATCTTGACTGACGGAATATCGCGACAGGTGAAACTGGATGCGCTCACGATTTCGTTCCGTAGGGCTTCACCCCGCAATCTGCTGGGAGCGGGAAAATTGGCCGGAACCGTGATTCAGGCGTTGCGACATCTTCGAAAGGACGGTGTAACCCAGAAGCAGATCTGTCACCTCAACAAACAGCTCGATGCCAAGACAAAGAAGGATCTCATAGCGCTCTGTGCAAAACTTCCTCTCTGGATGCAACCGATTGTTCATGAAATAGCGGAGTAAGAGTTATGCAATCGATCCTTTCGCTCTCACGGTCTCAAAGAGCTCAGCTCTTCAATGCGGCTTCGCAGAAACTTGGCATCCATGCCGTCATGATTGAAAAGGACTTTTGGGTTTGCTGGACACTCAAACAGATCTTCAGTTTCCCCTCCCCGTAGATGCCTTTAAGGTGCTCGTTCACAGTCGGCACAGTGACTTGGAACAACTCGGCTATGAACGCCTGCGTCAGCCACAGGTTCTCGTTCTCAAACCGGCACTGGATGCGGGTGCGGCCATCCTCTGTCTGGTAGAGGATGATTTCGGAATTGGGCAACGGTTCTTTGCTCATGAGGGCAACCTGCGGTTGGAAGAGAGAAAATTGAAGAGTGAAATAGGAAATGGCTCCCGGGATTTCACGTTTCCGATTTCAATCTTCACTTTTTTCATAATGTCTCCCTCTCCGTTAGTGGTAGTTCCTTGAGCATCCTATCAAAATCTGACTCGAACAGCTGGTCCTGCACGATGCGGTATTTCTCAAACTCGCTCTCGGCATGTGTCTTGGCCAGTTCAGCCGTCACTTTGCCAGCATCCTGAAGGATTTCGCGATCCCAGAGTTGGAGAAAGCCGCTCAGGCGTTTCTCCCAGTCTTCCATCGTCATAGGAATTTTGCGCATGGCCTGCATTTCGGCCATGTCGAGATAGGCGGAGACGATACGCTGCATTTGTCCCATTTCGGAGTCCGAGAGGTAGTTCTTCGCGATGGAAACGTCGTAGCGCTGGATTTTCCCTTTTGGCGCAGCCTCCCAAGTCGTCAGCCCCATGTTTTGTTTTTTGTGGTCGGCGCGGTCCACGATCACCTCAGCCGCCGTCTGGCCATGCACGGCGAAGTGCATCTTGTTTTGGACTGCCGCGAAAAATCGCTTCGTGGCCGTGGCGGACGGGTCGTAGTCCAGCGCGGTGGCGTAAATGTCCGTGATCTTCTGGTAGAACTTCCGCTCAGAGAGCCGGATTTCCCGAATCTTCTCGAGCTGCCGCTCAAAAAACGCATCCGTCAGGACTCCACCTTGCTTGAGGCGCTCGACATCCATCGTCCATCCCTGGATGGTGTAATCCTTTACGATCTGGTTGGCCCACTTGCGGAATTGCACCGCGCGCTCGTTCTCGATCTTAAATCCCACGGCGATGATCGCTTGCAGACTGTAGTGCTTGGTCCGGTAATTCTTCCCGTCTGCTGCAGCTATTAAGTATTGCTTAATAACTGAACTTTCCTCCAGCTCGTTGTCGCTGAAAATGCGTTTCAGGTGCTGGTTGATGGCGGGGACCGAGACATCGTAAAGCGCGGCCATCATCTTCTGCGTGAGCCAGACATTTTCATCTTCGTATCGCATTTCGATGCTGGCCTCCGAGTCGCCTCCAGCCGCGACAAAGGTGAGGTATTCCGCCGCCGAAGATCGGACCAGCGAGACTTCGGCCTTCTTTTTGGCGCTACCGCCGGTTTTGGGTTTCTTTTTGCTCATGGGATGCTCCTTTCAGTCGAAGAGTGAAAATTGAAAAGTGAAAGAGAAAATGGCACCCAAGATTTCACTCTTCCGATTTCAATCTTCACTCTTTTCATGACGTCTTCGGTTATGGTTCATGTCGGAGATTTCGGAGCGCATCACTCGAATAGCGTTTTCAATGCCTTCCCATCCGGTTAATGACTTCCATTGCGCAACCAATAATCGTCCGGGTGAGTTCCTGATGTTTCAACTTCGAATCCTGCATATCCTGTCTATCCATGTTGAAACTCATGTGGCGTTTGGTATCAGTTTTCTAATTCCCTCGAATTCGATGGAATTAAAACATGGTTTGTTGATGCGCTCCCAGACGCCCCGGAAAAGGACGGCATCCTTGTTCTTGAACCACTGCTCGATCAACGCACCCGCCCCGTCGAAGTTCCGCACCATGTCGGTGAGCGAAATGTAGTCCCCCTGAGGCTGCGAAAGAATGGCGATGGAAGTCTGTTGAATCTCGATAGTGCTTCGTTTGGCTTTGCTCATGGTGTTAGCATGATCGTTGTGGAGGGTTTGGAAGTCTTTTCGGTGTTGGATTTCCGGCTGGCCATGGCAAGAGATGGGGTGATTGTTCCGACAGTCCCTGATTAAATGGCGCAGATGTATGGGATTCAATTCCAAACTATCCATGATCGGAGGCAAATGCACTCCGGCTCACGAAAGCTCGTGGATTTCCACGGAGGATCGTGGGACCGTGGCGGGAATTTCCAGTGTAGGAAATCCCGAATCCATTTATTGTGAATCACATGCGTGATTTTGGTAAACTTTGGTACCGCTAATGCTAAACCAGTGCGACGAAAGCGTCCTGGGCGAAGCATCGTTCGATATCAACCAGACCGAAATACTGTGTGGGAGTCGAACCGTGTTTCTCCGGAGCACAATGGACGCAAGATAACCCATAATAGTAACGAATGAAACACAGCTTTTTTTTGGGGCCGTTGATGGCCGCGATTTTACTTGCCCAAACGGTGTCCGGTGTCGGGCGCGTTCATGCTGGCCCGGCAGCGGATCAC
Source organism: Opitutales bacterium (assembly GCA_028704125.1). Classification (GTDB taxonomy): domain Bacteria; phylum Verrucomicrobiota; class Verrucomicrobiia; order Opitutales; family JAFGAQ01; genus JAFGAQ01. The sequence goes on along the minus strand of JAQVLM010000004.1, from coordinate 2,356 downwards.
GCATGGTCACAGGTTGTGGGAACCTACGCTGCCGAAAAGTGGTATTGTTGTAGCAAAGGCGGTCCCATCCTTGCTGTGGATCTTGTCGATAAGAAACCTTTCGCGATGGAGGATGTGATTGATTTTTCCTGCGAGCCGGGAGTTCTTGCCTATGTGGACAAGGAGCGGAATTTGTGGGTCCAAACGTTGTGGGCGCAGATTGATGACGACTCCCGTGAGAATTCAACAACAAGGTATGCCGATGTGTTGTTTGCGAATATTAATTCGCCGATGGGACAGCCCGGTGAATTGATGATGAGGAATGTGGCTACGGTCGATTGTGCAAAAGATGCTGTGTGTTTCGTGACGAAATCCGGCGATCTGTATCGTAGAAACTACGCCTATATGCTTTCGGACGAACGTCTCTGGAAAGTGGCGGAAGGAGTGATTGATGCAAAGCTGTTGGATTCGGATTACGAGGGCTACGATTGCTTTTTGATTCTTTTCAGTGACGGAAGGCTGGAGAAACGGGATTATGGGAATGATGCGGCTAGTGAATTAGTCGATGAGCACCAAGGTATTGCCAGAAGCGAAAATACTTTTGTAATCAATGGGTATGAACTGATGGTGTTGGATGGGGGTACGTTAAGATTTTGCTACACCCACCACGATCGCAAGCTATCGAAGGATATCGCGACCAATGTGCGTCGGATTCTCGATTTGGACGGCTCAATCGCAATTTACGAAAATAGAGACAACACGGTTTCGGTAGTGCATATGTCGCCCGAATATAGCGATTTGGAAGATGGTAGTAGCACTTTGGATTGGGACCTCGAATTTGTCCCAGTTCCCCTTGAGGGGAGTGGCGTTTTGAAAGGTGCCGGACTCATAGGGCAGCTAGCTTACCGCGATCCCGACGAGGTTCTGTATCTGAGGGAAGATGGAGTACTACGGATGTATTCCATCAAGACCGGCATAAGCCAGATCGTTGCAAATCGGGTCGTCCAGTATGCGGATGACGCCTTTGTGAAGCAATACTCGGGAAATCCGGTTCACCGGTATCGAAACAAATCGACCGGAAGCTGGATTTTTACGGTCTCTGAGAGTGAGGCTTCCCATCTGGAGGGTTCCGGTGAGTGGGAGTGGGAATGCTTCTCCCATGGCGTGCCGCTGGAATCCGATGGCGGGAATCCCGTCCACCGCTTGTTCAACAAGGTTTCAGGAGCGCATTTCTACACGATGAGTGAGACGGAGAAGAATGCGGTGCTTGAGAAGTCTGCGGGTATATTTGAGTATGAGGGGATTGCCTTTCATGCCTTCGGGTATCAGGCGCAGGGCACGCAGCCCGTCTACCGCTTCTACGCGCCCAAGACAGCTTCCCATTTCTTCACGATCAGCGAGGAGGAGAAAAACTGGATCGTGGCCAATGTGCCGGCATCCGACCTCAAGTATGAGGGGGTCGCTTGGTATGCCTGGCCTTGGTGAGCCGAGGATGGGCTCATGGCTAACGCTTTGAATTGAGTCTTTCGAGCGGTGGGTTCTATCATCCTGCCATCGATATAGTAAATAATATGAAACAGAAAACTATGAGAATGATCACTGCAATGTTGTGCGCCGGAATCCTGTCCACGGTCGCGCATGCGAATGATGCGAGCCCGGTGAAGTGGCCCGAAGCCTACTCGGTGGAATCTGAAACCCTGACCAACGGCATGACGATCAAGTCCAAGCTGTTTGTCGATGGCAAGAAGATGCGCACGGAGACCGAGATGATGGGTAACGTGTCGGTCAGCATCGTCCGTCCCGACAAGGGCATGGTTTACACCCTGATGCCTGCGCAGAAGATGGTGATGGAGGCGGCGATTCCGGAAACTCCGGCTACTGATACCGCTCCCGTCGCATCGGGCGCTGCCGCAGGTTTCGAAAAAGTGGGCACTTCCACGATTAACGGTCAGGAATGCACGGAGTATCAGGTGAAGAATGGTGACATGGTTACCACATTCTTCGTGGATACCGCAGGTGTTCCGGTTCGCATGGTGATGGGTGAAACCTCGATCACCTACAGCAATTTCAAGGCTGGAACGCCCGAAGCCTCTCTGTTCGAAGTGCCTGCAGGATATGCGAAGCCCGGGGAAGCCGCGGCGCCTGCAGCGGATGCCGGATGCGCGGAGGAAGCGGCTGAAGAAAAGCCGGCCAAGAAGAAAGGCTTTGGCGGCTTGCTGGGTCGCTGATTGTTCCGTTGAGGCCCAAAATGTGGGATAATATTGTGTTAAACCCACAAGATCTTGTGGGATCGCTATTGACATGATGCGTGTGTGGGTGTTCTATTTCTCTCACACAAACCCATTGATTTGGATCTTGTTGGAATGATAAGGACGCC
>JAQVLM010000188.1 GCA_028704125.1 Opitutales bacterium | reverse complement strand
GTCATCCGGGTTTTCGAGTTCAACGAAGATGTTGAGCGACTTGTTGAGAAGGGATGGAAACGGGTGGCATGGATCGATTGCCAGTGGTGTGATCACCGGGTAAATCTCGGACTCGAAATAGGATTCAGCCCATTGCGATTCGCGTTCACCTAGCTCGTTGAAGAGCTTCAGGAAGATCTTTTCCTTCGCCAGATCGGGAATGAGGTTTTTGTGCCAGCAGTGGTACTGGTCCGCCACCAGCTGCAAGGTGACCTCACGGATGCGTTTGAGTTGTTCTTTGGGGCCCAGTCCATCCGGGCTTGGGTCGGTGATTCCCGAGGCATCCTGTTGGATGAGACCGGCTACCCGGATTTCAAAAAACTCGTCGAGGTTGGACGCCACAAAACCGAGGTAACGCACGCGTTCGAGGAGTGGAACCGCCGGGTTCATGGACTGTTCGAGGACCCTGCGGTTGAAGGATAACCAACTCAATTCACGGTTGAAAAACGGAATCTTGCGGGTTGGCGTGCGGACTTCCACACGCGTTACCGACCGGATTCCACTCCCAAAATCCACCCTTTGTTCCGCTTTTGGCTGCATGGTTCAAGTCAAGAGAAGAGCCGTGCTGAAATCGAGAATAATCGGGAATCCGGAGTGTGCTTTCGCCCGGATCGTGGGCTTGGATCAGGATGCAGGAGCGGGTGCGCGATGCCGTTCTCCTGACCATACGATGTATTGTTTCTCCTCCGGTGAGTAAATGGGCCAGGTGTCGGCTGGAGAGAGGAGACGGACCCTCAGGGCCGGATCGATGAGGCAATCCGGATCCGGTGTGATGCGGGGGACTTCCGGAGGGAGTGGAGTCCACTGTTTGCGTTGCTCGATCACGTAGATGCGGTGGGCCCAGGATGCGAGTCTGTCCGGATCCCAGACTTCAATTGCGGGATATTCCGTTCTTGAATCGGGCGAAAAGGTCAGCGTGTTCCAGGCATTCTTTTTCCACTCCGCGACGATAGCGACCGGATCGGTGGATTTCCCCGATGATTTTGCCAGTGTCTCGGCTGCGATTTCGAGAGAGGTAAAGGAGTATACCGGAGCGGGCTCCTCTCCAATCGGGCGGAGTGCCCGCCATGCCTTGATCGAGATGATGGCCAATCGGATTCCGAGGATGCTGCCCGGGCCTTGGCAGTAGGCAAACCCGGCCATCCGGTGCGGAGGGCAGGAACAGGCGTTGCTTACCTCGCGAACGGCATGATCCAATGCCTCATGCGTGGGTCGGTCGGATGACACGAAGGCGATCCACTGGTTGTTATAAAGTGCACCCACTTTCACGGTTGGCGTGCTGGTATCCAGAACCAGCCATGGACCGTCTCTTCCGGACGCCTGAATCGGGTCCGGCATGGATGGGGAACTGGATGATAAGGGCATCGGGTATGAAGGTTGGATCGGTTCAGTTGCGATACCGCCGGCGCAGGTTGGTTGGGAGTATACCCATTTCCTCACGGTATTTGGCAACCGTCCTGCGGGCGATCCGAACCCCTTTTTCCCCGAGAATCCCGACGATCTCCTGGTCGCTGAGGGGTTTTGCGGGGTCTTCACCTTCTATGATGAACGCGATGGATTCCTTAACGCTCTTGTTTGAGACGCTTTCGCCGCCGCTGGAGTGCAAACCGGGAGTGAAGAAATACTTGTATTCAAAGACCCCATGGGGCGTCTCGAGATACTTGTTCGCGATTGCCCGGCTAACGGTGGTTTCGTGTACCCCGACTTTTTCGGCTACCTGACTCATGGTCAGGGGCTTGAGGGAAGCGATTCCGTTTTCGAAGAAATCGATTTGGAACTCCAGCAGCTGGCGTGTGATGCGCTCGATGGTCTGTTGACGTTGCTCGATCGAGCTCATGAGGAAGCGCCCGGAACGCATTTTGTCCTGAATGTAGGCTTTTTCCTTTGGCGGGATCCGCCCCTTTGCGAGCATTTCCTTGTAGGCGCTGCTGATCCGCAGTCTGGGGATGAGTTCGTTGTTGAGCGCGACTTCCCATCCATGTTCTCCTTTGAAAACGCGGGCATCGGGGATCACCACCCGGTTGGTGTCCTCGGAAAACTCACTTGCCGGTGCCGGGTCCAGTGTGGCGATTTCTTCGAACGCGGTCTGGGTCTCGTAGAGGGTGGAGGAGGTCTTCCGGGCGATTTCGGGAATGCGCCGCCTGAGGAGCAGCTTGAAGTGATCCCGGATGATCTCATAGGCCAGCGACTTTTCGCGTCCCTTCAGTTTCAGCTGATGCAGGAGGCAGTCTTTCAGGTCAAAGCAACCGATCCCGTGGGGCTCGAAGGTCAGCAGGGTCCGGTGGGCGCTTTGGATCACGTGAAGCGGGATCTTGGAGAGGAGGGCGATGTCGGAAAGGGTGTTGGTGAGGAATCCGCGGCGGTCCAGGCTGCCGATGAGGTAGGGCATGGCTTCCATTTCCTCGGGGCCGGCTTCCGACAGTTCCGCTTGCCGCATGAGGTGTTCCTGAAGGGAGGTTTCGCTGACCAGTGAATCAAAGAAATGCTGTCGTCTTTCGGCATCTTCACTGGTGAAAACCTGTTGCCCGCTGGCTTGAGAGAAGTAGTCCCTCCAGTCTTCGTCGAGTTTTGCGAAGACCTCGAAATCCTCTTTGAAGCGGAGCTCATCAGAACCGCTTTCCGAGCCATCGGAGGAAACGGTTTCACCGTTGCTATCAGGGGATTGAGGTGAGGTGGTCTCGATCGATATGCTTTCAATCGGCAGTTCCTCAAGCAGGGGATTGGTCTGCAGCTCCTCGAGAATGGTCGAGCGGAGTTCCTGTGCCGGGACCTGAAGGATCTTCAGAGACTGGCGCAACTGCGGTGCAAGCACCATGGTTTGCGCTTGTTTCTGAACTTGATGGAATCCTTGGGCCGACATAGATCTGCTGTTGAGCTGGGTATGGAATCAGTAAACGGGTTCAAATTATAGAAAGGACCGGAGCGGATTCAAGCCGCATTGACGTTTGAGCATGAAAAATGCTCCATGGATGTAGATTGTACGATGGCAGTATTCGAAAACCTCGATCAGGGAAACACAAGAGAGGGGTATCTTGCGAGGGATCCGAGGCGCAGCAGGCGGTAAAGCATGGCGGATGTCTCCTCCTGATTGGGGATCCGGATCAGTTGCTGGAAAGTCGATGCCTCTGTCCAGAGTTGTTTCAGGACTTCATCGGAATGCTCAAGGGATGCGTATGGCAAACCACCGAGGAACACCTGTTCGCCGTAAGCGGAGTCAGATGGATAGGCCACAGGAATGCCATGAGAAAGCGCGTCCCAGATCCTCAGTGAGGCTTTGGTGTCGCCAGTCGCGATCAGGAGTGGGTCGGGTTGCCCGCTGGATGGCAGGTGGGAATCGAGGAGTGGCAGGACGATGGATGGGTTGGGCACTCCGTGTTGCTTGAGTTCCAAGACATCCTGCACCGAAGGAGTGACGATGAGCGAATCCGGCAGGATGTGGTCTGGCGGTAGATCCGGCGTCATCCATTGGATAGTTGGGATACGGCGTGTGCCGGATTGGTTTTGCTCTGTCTGAACGCCCGTCAGGATCAAATCCGGATGATCCGAATCCGCCCGGAATCCCATTTCCTGCAAATGGAGGGTGAGCTTTTCCATGAGCCGGTCCATCGAAGCAATGAGACCCTGTTGGTGCACGATACGAAGCGACCGCGCGGGGGCGGGGGGATCCCATCTGTTGAGGAGCCTGAACGCCAGAGACTGCGCATGCGCTTTGAACCGATGTGCCTTCTCGGGACGCGTTTGCATCCTTTCCGGAAGTTTCTCATACAGGAGGCGCAACTCCTCGGCCATTCGGCCGGTGGTGTGGTTTGCCTGCCATCTGTTGAAATGTGTTTCGACCGTATCCTTCAGGGTGCGGTTGCGAATATCCGATGCGATACAATCCACAGCTTCGCGCACCGACTGGAAGAGGCATTGGGGTTCCAGAATATCGCGGCTCACACCCAGTGGTGTGCTGATAACCGGGATCCGGCATGCGGCTGCCTCCATAACCGACTGGGGCCCTCCTTCCCAGCGGGATGGAATCAGGTACAAGTCGGCCGCGTTGGTGAGTTCGTTGAGAGTGGGGCGGTCCAGAATATTGGTGCCGAAGTCGTCGCGCTCCCCTGTGTCTTTCCCGATAAACGTAAACGGAATCCCATGTTCCCGGAGTTGACGGCGCATCCAGTGGCGGCGTGGCCCTGCAAGGAGCGCATGGACCGGATGCCCCAGTTCCATCAGCGCCTTGAGGATGATGACGAAGAGTTCCGGTGCTTTCTGAAACTTCGGGGTGTGGAGGTCGGACCCTTCCGCATCCCGATGGAAGTTGGCGATAAGGTAGGCGTCGGGAGGCAGCCCATGCTTGATGCGCAAGGCCCTTTTGTCCAGTATCGGAAAAAACAGCTTCGGATCGATTGAATAGGGGATGTGCACAACGGGCAGCCCCAGCTTGGAAAATTGGCCGTGCGCTTCGGTTGACCGTGCCACCCAGAGGTCGACCCATTGGCTGCCAAGACCGAACTCCACCTGTTTCAGCGAATAGAACGGAGGGTTGTCGGCGTGGGCAATCACGAAACGGTCGCGTAGAATTGCCGGAGCGACCTGAAGCAGGTTTCCCCAGTATGCGGCGTGGACGACATCCGCGGCCGCGGGTCCGGAGATGCGGACCATGCTTCCGATCGATGCCTTGATCTGGCGCAGGTCTTCATCCAGCGCCCAGCCCTTTCCGTCTCCGGCTGTGAAGTGAACGTTAAGCATGGGCCAGGAGGCGGTGGAGGATGGATTCGTAGGAGGCGGACATCCGGGCCCCGGAAGGCGGATTTGCAAGCAGTGCGGATCTAAGATCCGCATAGGATTCCTTGAACTTGATCAGGCTTTCAGGCAGACTGTCGCCAATCTGAATCCCGCTCCGGTTTGCCATTTCGGGTGTTCCCCCTGTGTCGGGGTGAAAGAGAATGGGAAGCCCGCATTGCAGCCCTTCGGCCACGTGCATGGCCCCGGGTTCATGGCGGGAAGCGCTGACATATCCGTGACATTGGCGGAGGAGGGACGCGAGCTTGTGTCCGGATGCTGGCCCGAAGGTCCGGGCGGATTTCCATGTGAGATCCCTGGGCCATCTTCCGATGATCCAGAGTTCAAATCCGTTTGCCGGGTTGGCGCTGATCCAATCATCGATGGCTTGATACACATCGAAGCCCTTGTTCCAGTTGTCGGACCAGTGATGGGTAACCATCCGGAAGGGATCACCCGGTTTCCATGGGAGGTTTCCCAGCGGGTGAAAGACCCGGCTGTCCGCGCCCGGGAGAATCACGGAGTGGGGGCGTTTGGCGTCGAACCAACGATTGGCGTGGTAATCCCGGAGCCACGAGGATACGAAAACGGTATGATCCGCCACGGTGTTGCTCGTGGCAAGGAAATCATCCATCTCCGATGTCTCCTTGCGGATGTCGTTGTCGTTGATGCGATGGATGCAAGGGATATCCGGATGCTTCTCCTTGAGCCGCTTCACCTCTCCGTATCCGAATGCCGTCATGGGCGCCAGCCCCGTATGGGTCATGATCACCGCATCCGGCACGTGTTTCAGGTCGTGGATAACGCTCCAGCCCTGGTGCCGGAGCCAGCGGGTGAGCTGGGTGGTCCACTGATTGGCGCCACCCCACGATCCCTTGACGGGTTTGAGGTTGATCGCGATCGTGCCGGTTTTGGGTCTGAGAATGGAAAGCATAGGTGACGTTTTGGATGTTTCCTCAGCATGCGGGAAACTTCCATTGCCGATGATTGCCTGATTCAAACCGTTGCGTCAAGGATAGGCCCACCATGCGATGCCCTCGTATCGGAGGATGTCCTCTGACACCCCTTCCTGAATCGATTGCTTTTCGGCCTCACTGATAGTGAAAAAGTGGGATGCCGTCCGGCTTGCGTAGAAACGGTAGACTGGAAGCGCACCCGGCACGGGTCCGGCAAGGGCATAAAACGCAACGCCCTCGAGAGAAAAAACATCCGGCATATCACTGAGCACGGAATCGCGTTCGGAGACGGTCATGGTGTAGAAGTGGCTTCCGGACAGTCGGTTGTAGAGGCGGAAAACTGGCATCGCATGAGCGGTCGGCCCGGCCAACACGTGGTGGGATACCCCTTCGAGTGTGTAGGTTGCGGACATCGTGGCGACGACGTTGGATTTCTCTGCTTCGGATGCCGTGAAGAAGTGGCTTTTGTTATCCGCCCGGTGGAAGCGGTAGAGCGCCACATGAGAGGGATCCCCGGACGGCGGATTCGGGGTGGTATTTCCCGATGCGAAGGCAGCGAGGACGAAGGAGTAGCGGGACTGGTAACCGGTCGAGTTTTCAGTGACGGACCATGAGTTTTCGGGCCATGAGGTATTCCAGTCCTTGTAGGACTTCATGGGTGGTTGGTTCTGGGGAGGGGAAATGATCCCGCGGTAGGAACTGTCAGGTGTGAAATACTGGTTGGGTCCGCCGGCCAGTATGCCCGGAGCGGGATTGGTGTCCCATTTTGTGCCATCATGGAACCAGCCATGATAGATTTGGGTGATCGGTTTGTCTGCTCCGAAGCGTTGGGCT
>JAQVLM010000187.1 GCA_028704125.1 Opitutales bacterium | reverse complement strand
CCTCAAGGATGTCCTCCAGAAACTCCCTTCCATGACCAATCAGGATGACCTCAATCCTCTACTTCCAAACAATTGGAAACCTTCTATCCAGGTTTGATTACAATCCGTCACGGTTTGTAACTAACCCTACCCATCTCCCCATTTAGAAACCGTCACGGTTTTTATATCCCCTTCAAGTCAAGTGGGTCCCATCCCGGACGGATACTTCGATGACGACCCCTGCACGGTTAGAGATCGTAACGCTTCAAGAAACGTCGCCATACTCAAACGCCTGACCTGCAACATATTAAAGGAACACCGAAAGACTTCTCTAAAGAAGCGCAGCTTACGTAGAATGCGCTTCGTCGCCAGCCTCAGTCCCAAGTTCCTCCATGAGATGATCCATACCGCTTCAAACGTTTTTCGTTAATACCGTTTTTTTACATTCGGTAGCCCTGAATGGACTAGAGGTCCATGACTGCCGGTTGAAGCCCGCAGGAAACGCGTTTGTGGCCGAAAGCTTGATCCGGCAATTCCCGATCGCTTTCATTCCCCCATCCTGCCGGGACAAGCACTCACACCCCTCAAAATAAATACCTCTTTTTCAAAGAACAATGCTTCCATTTTGCAGCATTCTCCCACAACCGCAAGCATGGAATCTTCCACAAATCCCTATCAACTCATTCAGTTCCTCCATGCAAGCCAGTTTTGTTAGAATGCGTGGACTGACCCGTTGGCGTTCCCCGCATTCCGGGCAAATTTCGATCTCAATGAATGTGCTTACGGTCATACAGCTTATGCCGAATTACCAATTGTATGGATGAAAGTTGATTCTTCTAAAAACCACATACATAACATGAATAAACAAAAACACAGTTATTATAAAAGATACACCAAACTGAACCCTAAATGCCTTCTTAACACGGAATAGTATATAACTATACAGCATAAGATATCCCCCAAAACAAATACACCATGATGACATTGGATATCCTAATAGTCCTACATAATCCCAAGGGAACCACACCTCACCATGCCCCATTCTTTTTACATACAAAACAGAAATAAGCAACAAACAATTCAGCACAACAGTCACGATATAGTCAACTACTATCAAACGCCTATTTACCACGCCAACCAAATGATTCATAAAAACCTCCACTCCAAAACTTACGTACAGATACGCTTATACCTATCATTATAAATTTCTAGACTTCTCAGTGAACTCTCCAAAAAGCACTTCCAATGAGAGTATTCACGACCTCCATAAGACACGCTCTTTATGCCAGATCTGGCACAGCTAACACTAATCTCATAAGCAGGAATTTCGTCCTTAACTCTATTGCAATGTTTCATTCTTCCCGATGGACCCAAGGCCCATCCGACGTCATAATGATGCCACTCATGAGCCATGATACACTTTTGAATTCCTTCCGGCAACGTTTCTCCTAGAGATGTTAGTTTAGGAATTGTTACGCCCCAAGGATACCAATGGCAATATGCAAGTGCTTTTCCTTTTTGGTTCCAAGGACTCAATTGATCACATGGTATAATTTTCCTGTGAGATCTCGATGGAAAGTAGTTTGCAGATATTAGGTGCACAACCGTCATGACCTCTGAGAGGAACATCCTCCCGCTTGGATCCCAGCCGGTGACAGGGTTGGCATGTGCATACAAATACTTATGAAGGCTCAGCGGTTCGCCGGTGCGCCCTTCATATTCATCGAGGGTATGGAAGCGACCGAGGTTGGCATCGTAGAACCTCGCCCTGAGGTAGTATTGGCCGAGATCGGCGTCGTAGCGCTCACCGCGATAGAGGTATGAAGTGGGAAGGAAGAGGTAAGAAGGTTGAAGGAGATTGCCGTAGGCGTCGTAGGAGAAGTATCGGTGATATTGCCTTCCAGGTCGGTCAACGCCCGGTCATGTCCGCCTCCGTCGTAAACAAACAACCGATCAACCCACTCACTTGTAACCGTGGTTTCATCTACCACCAGCCTGCTTTGGCTGATGAGGTCGTGGCCGTAGTGGTAGGTGGCGACGACTACGCCGGTGGCATCGAGTTCCTCGACGATCCGCGAAAGTCTACGAGTTCATTAGCCACACAGATCACAAAATCCACAAAGGATATGTATTTGGAACTCAGAAATGAATCCTATGTGTTCTATGTGAGCTCTGTGGCAAATAGTCTTCAATCCCTCTTCCTTTGCGGCTTTGCGGCTTGAGTGCCAGACGCTGCATGCAGTGTCAAACGGGCGTGAGAACCTCTTCTTCCCCTTCTACCAGCCGGGACAAGCACTCACCACCCCTGTCATTTTGAGGGAGTGGGATTCGGATCAGAAAAGCGATTTCCAAGCGGTGAGACCAAAGGAGTGGACTTTTGGTCCATGACTGCCGGTCGAGTCCCGTAGGAAACGCGTTTGTGGCCGAAAGCTTGTTCCGGCAATATCCGATCACCCATCTCCTGACCAGCCGGATCAAGCACTCACACCCCTCAAAAAATACCTCTTTTTCAAAGAACAATACTTCCATTTTGCAGCATTCAGTCCCAGCCGCAAGCATGGAATCTTCCACAAATCCCTATCAACTCATTCAGTTCCTCCATGCAAGCCAGTTTTGTTAGAATGCGTGGACTGACCCGTTGGCGTTCCCTACCATCAATAGTCATATACTACAAGCCAGAGTCCATTTCCGAAGTCCTCACACATAATTTGGTCAGGGCGGGACCTCGGCCAATCATGAGGATTTCTCATCAAATAATACATACCTCCTCTCATTGGAAACGGAAAATCTGGAAACACAATAATCTCATCATAGAACACAGTCATGTTAACCCTTGAAGATCTTGTTGCCCAACCAATAGAATCCTGAACATCCGATTTCTCAACTGTTGAAAAATCTTGTTTATTCACAGGATACTTATCAAACATGTGAACCATCGACTCACGAACTTTCCCACTCCCTCCATTCAAACAGACTCTGGTCCATGATCCACAACAACCAATTCTATATTGCAACACCCATACCGATAAATAAAGCAAAACTGAAACCGATAAATACCACTTGACACGCTTGATATTCATCGAATTCATTAGATATCGCCATTTCCTCATCTGCACAATTTGAGCAATAATCAATATGGGCGCAGCAAAAAACGATATTAACCACAAAGTGGTTACACTCACAGCAAGATCGGGAATCAAGCCGACCGAAAAATAGTATACGGCCATGAACAGTGTCGCTACTATTGACAATCTCCAATATCCAAATTCAACAATCAATCTTTTAAATAGTCTCATCACAAGCGTTGTTCTAAACATAACAGCTCTCTAATAGACTTATTCATGATAAACAATATATCAAGGTCAGTGCATCCATTTTGCAAAACCATCACCGAACACAGGATACCATCTATATCGCCAAGGAGCACTACTCTTTAAGGGTCCAGATCCAGTTCGATAACGGCCAAAATAGCCAAGACCTGGATGTTGGACTCTAACTCCACCATCAGGCCAACCGTTATAACCTAACATAGTGTATTCTGTTGTTTCATTGTCAAATGGTTTTAGTCTGAAAAATTTGGACATCGCAGCCCCTAATTTAGTCATCGATTCCGAAAACTTACATAGATGGCAAATTGCACCAAACATAATATAGTTCGCTCGGCTTGTTCCAACACAGTTTCCATCAACTTCTACAGAACCGTTTTTAGTTATATTAGACGCATATTCATTAAGTTCTAGGATATCCCAAGCATCCCACGACCATGGCGGGATTGCCGCAGATTCGCAAAGTGAAACTTTCTGAAATGATGTGAGCCTACCAAAATCGCTCCTAATTCTTTGAATCACTTCCGCCAAAGGCTTCGTCACATCTGGACCACAAGTCCCAACGCCTGCATTCCCCGACAATCTTCCACCCCTCATAAAATCAGTAATCCGGAACTCAACTGCCATAGCCTCTGAGAGGAACATCCTCCCACTCGGATCCCATCCACTCACCGGGTTGGCATGGGCGTAGAGGTATTTATGCAAGCTCAGGGGTTCGCCGGTGCGCCCTTCGTATTCATCCAACGTATGGAAGCGACCCAGGTTGGCATCGTAGAAGCGAGCTCTCAGGTAGTATTGGCCGAGATCACTGTCCCACCTTTCACCTCTGTAGAGGTAGAAAGTGGGACAATCGCCAATAGCCGATAGACTATAGCCGAGGAGATTCGTTTCCCTGAGGGGGATGGATGCCAGAAGTGGGGATTGCAAGGGTGACTCCAAGGGAGCGTAGGCCCCTACGTGACCGCAGGAGGCATCCCGCAGGAAACCCGCTTGTGGCGCCAAGGATTCCGGGGCTCTTCCACACTCTTCCTCTCCTCCAACTGCCCCGGAAACCGCTCCCACCAGGGAAACTCCGTAGGCGTCGTAGGAGAAGGTGTCGGTGATATTGCCTTCCAGGTCGGTCAAAGCCCGGACGCTACCGCCTCACATCGAGTTCCTCGACGATCTGCGAAAGCCTACGAATTCATTAGCCACATAGATCACAAAATCCACAAAGGATATGAATTAGGAACTTCTAAATGAATTCTCTATGTTCTATGTGCCCTTTGTGGCAAAAACTCTTCAAGCTCTCTTCCTTAGCGGCTTTGCGGCTTGAGTGCGGACGCTGCATGCAGCGTCAAACGGGCGTGAGAACCTCTTCTTCCCCATCTACCTGACGGAACAAGCGGACACACCCCTGTCATTCTGAGGGAGTGGGATTCGGATCAGAAACGCGATTTCCTAGCGGTGAGAACAAAGGAATGGACTAGAGGTCCATGACTGCCGGTCGAGTCCCGAAGGAAACGCGTTTGTGGCCGAAAGCTTGTTCCGGCAATATCCGATCACCCATCTCCTGACCAGCCGGATCAAGCACTCACACCCCTCAAACAAATACCTCTTTTTCAAAGAACAATGCTTCCATTTTGCAGCACTCTCAGCCAACCGCAAGCCCCGAATCCACAAATAAACCTACGATCCAATTCCGGCCAAAAATACGACCTCAATCAAGATGGTAACAGGTGTTACATTTTGAGGTGCTGTTTGATACTTACCCTCACTGTTCTTTCCGACTCTCAATTCGGATTACAGCCTTTCTCATATTATCGACATGAGAATCAATAACATCTTCATCAGAACCAATAACAACCGGCGAACCATCTTTAGCGCGCGGGATTAGACAATTTGCAACGGCCCACTGAGGTCGACCGGGTTCAGTGATCGAAGTCCCCAATGACACATAGTCAAGTGTCAAATCCGATCGGAATACAACAAATATCTGAACAGTTATCATCTCATTTCTTGTCCATGACTTCTCACCCCTAAACACAAAATGAAGACTATCTTCATTATCGACGACAACAGGCTCAACCGTCCACAATCCACCGTTCCAAGCACCATTTACCCAAATATCCCATTCATAGAGCTTCCTCATTACACTCACAAACGACTCTCCCTCACGGAACTTCGATTCAAAATAGTCAACAAATTCTCCTATCCAATGAAAGTCTTTAACTTCATCCGGATACATTGAAGCAATATTCGGAAAAAACATTCTGATTACAGATCTGTGAAACTCTTCTCCATCAGGAGAACTGTAGCATTTTCTCTTCATGAGAATTGTCAATACAGCAACTACGAAAGCACCGAATATTATCAATTTATACCTAGTATTCATAATCAAATTTTTGAAAGTATTTTCTTAATTCTTGCGTCGTAATGTTTAATCGATTTATCGAAGTTTGTTCCTCCATAATAACAGGACCAGAGCTCAGCACTCTTTGCCACAACAAAAGATTCAACATCAGAGAAAGTGCCGGGAATTATGCCATTCCTTGTAAAACGCCCATTTCGTTCTCCTGGACGATCTGGAACATAGCGTGCATTGAATACTGAGACTCCCTGGTATGATCCATGAGCATATATAATATCAAGGCTAATACTTTGGGGCCATGCAGAAGAAAGGAAAACGTCAAACTCATCCCAATTCTTGATATGTTGAAAAGAAACAAGGCTCACATCATAACCAGCCTTCATAAGCCTATTCTTGTATTTATCCACATTGTGTTCCAATCCTCTGTAGTACTTAGGCAGATGGTACCATCTGCGAGAATAAAAACCACCGTTTACCGATTTATCGTTCAGATTTGAATCCGAACCATCCACATATGCAAATCTCACTCTTCCCAATGGGTTACCAGCCCACCCCGTTCCTCCCATATTGACAAGCGATCGAAACAAACTCACTCCAACCATAGCCTCTGCGAGGAACATCCCCCCACTCGGATCCCACCCCGTCACGGGGTTGGCGTGGGCGTAAAGGTATTTGTGCAGGGAGAGGGGTTCGCCGGTGCGTCCTTCGTATTCATCGAGGGTATGGAAGCGACCCAGGTTCGCATCGTAGAATCGGGCGCGGAGGTAGTATTGGCCGAGATCGGGATCGTATCGCTCACCGCGATAGAGGTAAGAAGTGGGAAGGAAGAGGGAAGAAGGATGAAGGAGATTGCCGTAGGCGTCGTAGGAGAATGTATCGGTGATGTTGCCTTCCAGGTCGGTCAAAGCGCGGACGCTACCGCCTCCGTCGAGCTCCTCGACGATCTGCGAA
>JAQVLM010000186.1 GCA_028704125.1 Opitutales bacterium | reverse complement strand
TTGATCATCTGGTTCTTCGCATCCCGCACCACCTCGAGCTCCAGCTCCTCCCAGCCGAGAACCGACTCCTCAACCAGGATTTGGTGCACCGGGCTGGCACTCAGCCCTCGCGCGGCAACCGTGCGGAATTCCTCAACATTGTAGACCAAGCCACCGCCCGTTCCACCCATCGTATAGGCGGGGCGGATCACTACGGGAAACCCGAGTTCGCCCGCCACCTTCTCGGCATCCACAAGCGTATTCACCGCTTTGCTGCGCGGCATATCGATACCCAGTGAAAGCATCGTTTCCTTGAACACCGTCCGGTCCTCACCCCGCTCAATCGCGTCGATCGAGACCCCGATCACTTTGACCCCATACTGATCGAGCACCCCGCTCTTGGCCAACGCCGAAGAAAGATTCAAACCTGTCTGTCCACCCAGATTGGGGAGGAGAGCATCGGGCCGCTCCTTTTTGATGATTTCGGTGAGCGCATACTCGTTGAGGGGCTCCACGTAGGTCTGGTCGGCCATCTCGGGATCGGTCATGATCGTAGCCGGGTTGGAATTCACCAGCACGATTTTGTATCCCAGGGAACGCAAGGCCTTACAGGCTTGGGTGCCGGAGTAGTCGAACTCGCAGGCTTGGCCGATCACAATTGGACCTGAACCGATGATCAGGATCTTGTTGATGTCTGCTCTTTTTGGCATAAGCGGATGTGGATGGTGTCTCGAAATTCCCAAGGTCCGGGCACAAGGGAAGCGCGATCCGGATTCAGGGCCCGGTCATACTCAAAACAAATCTGCCAAATCTCAACCCTAACCTTCCACCCAGCATCAAAAATCCACATCTTCGCCTTATTCCGGAGGTTCGAGCCGCTACATAACAGCCGATAGGCGGGTCCACATCCCGAAAGCTTGATCCATCTTCACAAATCAACACCATGGGACAAGATGATCTGGCTCAACGTTTCAACATCATGGAAATACCACCTACCGACACCATCTATGCGCAACCGCGGGGACGCGTTCAACCGTTTGTCTTTGACGCATCCGTTGCCGCAGTGTTCCCCGACATGATCGGGCGATCAGTCCCAGGCTATGCGACCACACTCTCCCTGATCGGCATACTCGCGGCCCGTTTTGGCCAGCCTGGCACGACGGTCTACGATCTGGGATGCTCGCTTGGCGCCGCCTCATTCGAAGCAGCGGAGGCAGAAGGGGACACCCCATACAAGGTCGTTGGAATCGACACCAGTGCCTCCATGCTCGAACGCGCCCGTGATCTCCTCAACGAACATCCACCAAGGCGCCCCCTTTCCTTCCACCAGGGCGACATCCGGGAGTTCCCGCTGCAGGATGCCTCCATGGCCATCCTCAACTTCACCCTCCAGTTTGTGCCCCGCGATGACCGGAGCATCCTGATCCGCAAAATTGCCGATGCGCTGGTTCCCGGAGGCGCACTCGTGTTATCCGAGAAAATCGCATTTGCGGATCCAAGCCAGCATGAGGACATGATTGTGATGCACCATGCCTTCAAAAAAGCAAACGGCTACAGCGATCTCGAGATCAGTCAAAAACGCACGGCGTTGGAAAACACCCTCATCCCCGAAACAATGGAAGAACACCGGACCCGGCTGTTGAACGCGGGCTTCAGCCGCGTCATGCCCTGGTTCCAATGCTTCAACTTCTGCTCCATGCTCGCCGTGAAGGATTGAGCGAAACATGCAGCCTTTTTACACCGTAAGATCAGAGCCCTGATCCAGCCACATCCGACCAATGTCGGAGATGCACGGCCTGATCACAGTCACACTTGGCAATCATGTTGATACCATAGCGCATTATCTTATACCCATTCCGATAGAGCATCCACATGATTTCATCAATCTGGAGGCGGGTCATATGAACCACCTCAAAATTGATGATCGTCGGACGATACTTCGTAAAATCGAGCATCTTGATGATCCGATAATCATAGCCTTCGGTATCCACCTGAAGAACACTGATCTTATGGATCTGATGCCTTTCAAACAAAGACTGTAACGTGAGACACGGGACATCAAATTCCTCAATACAAGCATCCGTGTCTGAAGGTATGCCCGGGATCGATCCTGAAAGAGCGTTCACGATGTGTTGCCGGTTCGGCGAGGTAAACTGGGGAGCGAGTCGAATGAAAGGATGATAGGCTTCCTTGATCCGGTACATCGGAAGCACACCATCGTAATCGGCAATCGCAACCCTTTCAAATGACACATGCGCTTGTCCTTCGTAATTTTTGACCAATGATTGGAAGGGCTCTGGCTGAGGCTCCACCAATAGAGCAGGTGAGCCCACTTTCTTGATGGAATCGTAGAGAAAATCATTCGACACACCATCGAAGGCTCCAATTTGAACCACGGTGGCCGCATTACCCTGAATCGCCATTTCCCGCTCAATTATAAGCTCTGGCGCAACATAGCTCAGATCTGCCTCCACAGGATGATCACGGAAAAGAGTGGGTATCCTGTCCAACCGATAGCCCTTGGACTGAAGAGCAGATTTGATGAATCGTTTAATGCGATTGGATATTGCCATGGCTTCGCGTTGTATAGTCTATTGGGCGCTTGGATGAGCTCATATTCCTGTGAAGATCAACATCCTATGCCAAGCATTTTCGGAACCAATCAAATCGCAACCGGGTTCTCTGAGTCTTGAGCATTTACTAGAGTAACTCCTTGCGCAACTGCTCCGGGCTCTTGGAGGAGAGGAGAGCGGGTGCCACATCGAATACGGTAAACGCGCCGGTTTGCCCGACACGGTTCATCCGGTAGGCCGCACGCGCATACGCGACCAGCACGCTCGAGGTGAAGCCCGGGTTGCTGTCGAGCTTGAGTCCATATTCGATGACCTGCCGACAATCCTTCGAAGTCTGGCCTCCACGGATAACAAACCCTCCGTGAGGCATATCAGCGTGATCCCGTTTGAGTTCCTCAGCGGAGATGAAATGAACGGTGGTATCGTAATCCGAGAAATAGTCCGGCATCGTTACAATTGCCTGCTCGACGGCCTTGGAATCCGCCCCTTCCGCCAAGACCACAAAGCATTCGCGGGTGTGTTTCTCACGTGTGGTCAACTTGGGATTGGAACCACTGCGCACCAGATCCATGGCCTTTTCCGATGGAATCGTGTATTGAACGGCACCCACCACGCCCGGAACCCGGCGCAAAGCATCCGAATGCCCCTGACTCACCCCTTTTCCCCAGAAGGTATAGGTCTCACCCTCGGGCAAAGCGGCCTCTCCGTAGAGCCGGTTCAGCGAGAACATTCCTGGATCCCAGCCAACCGAGATGATCGCGGTCCGTTTGCTCCCTTTGGCCGCCTGATCAACCGCACCGAAATACTCAGGAATCTTTGCATGAGTATCAAAACTGTCGATTGTGTTGAACAGCTTCGCCATTGCGGGCCCCTGAACGGGCAGGTCATCCTTGGAGCCTCCACACAGAATGAGCACATCAATCGATTCCTTGAACGCAGCGATTTCATCCATCGCGTGAACCGGAACCGTGGCATCCAACAGATTCACCGAGGAAGGATCCCTCCGGGTAAAGACGCCGACCAATTCCATGTCGGGATTGCGCTTCAACGCCATTTCAACCCCGCGCCCAAGATTGCCGTATCCGGCGATTCCGATTCTGATTTTATCATTCATCGATGCTAATCTCCTTCAGTATAACCAAAAAATGCCCGAATTCTCCCGCTCATCGGTGTAGACCCACTCAAATGGAAGAACATCCTTTCAGGTATGCCGAAACAGGGTCGATCCGGGCGTGTTTTTCGACATGCGTGTATGGGAATGTGCGGCTTGTCTTGCAAGCTGTTTTCAGAGCACCATCCGAAGTCACGGGATTCGATCAACCAAGCCCTGCCCCGCATTTTCTTCCGCCCGAACGCGCTGCAACTTCCGATTCCCGAGGATGATGACCAGTGGAAAAATGATCGAGTGGCCCTTAGCAACTCAATAGATCCGGCGAAAACCAACCATCACTGGATGATGATAAGCTCAACCCGGCGATCGAGCGCCATTTGGGCTGGAGTGGCTTCCAACACCGCATCCATGTCCCCTCTGGAAAGGATGTCAATACGAGCTGCTGAAACGCCCATCTGAACCAGATAATCCCTGACGCTATTGGCACGGCGTTCGCCCAAGGCGAGGTTGTAGTCCGTCGTGCCTCTCCAATCGCAATAACCGGTCAAGAGCACGCGCATTTCTGGATTCTGGAGAAGCGTCTGAGCCGCTCCATCCACTATGGTATGGTCGATCGGCCGAATGGACCACTTGTCGAGGTCGAAATAGACTTTTGCCTTCGGAGCATTCGGATCGTCGCCCCAAATGGCCGGATCGACATTCAATATCGAGGACCTCAGCTCCAGATCCTCTTCCGAAAGAGCCACCACCACACTGGACTGCTCGTCCAAACTGAGCTCTTCGATCCAATCAGGCCTGACTTCGGAAGTGTTCACAAGGACCGTATCTTCAGGCTTGGGACCCTTGGTCGTGCTTTCCCCACAACCAACCAGCATCCAAAGACACATGACAATCGCCAGACTCCGAAAAAGCTTGATCATAACATTCCTTAAAACTGAGAACTTGGTTATCGTCAATTCATTATCCGACGCATTCTTCGAAAGCCATTCTCGAAATCAGCCACTCTGGAGGTTCGGGACGCTTTCAAGGTAATAGACTCGATCCAGCATTCAAAACGAATCGATCCAGTAAAATCAACCCCATTGTTTGCAGGTTGAAAATCCCATGGAAAAGGATCGGCGCCCGGATGTCCCCCGTTTCCTCATAGACAAGGGCCAACACAATCCCCAGGACAAATAGCGGTAGAAGCACTGACAATTCAATATGGATAACAGAAAACAGGGCGGCACTGACAATGACAGCCAACTCCGGCCGAAACCGAGACTTCAGGAATCGATAGACCACCCCCCGGAAAACCAGTTCTTCAGCGAGCGGAGCAAACACCACGGTGCTGAAAACGGCGACCACCCAAAGCAGCGGGTCATCAATCCGCATCATCAGGATGATCACTTCCTGCGGTTCAATCACGATCCCGAGCTTCTCATACGCAAGATTGACCGCAAGCGATGCCAACAGAACGAGAGGCAAGAACTGAAAGAATCGCAGGATCGTGGTTCGCATCCACCGGCGATTCCGTTCCAATCCCTGGATTCCACTCAATACCCCAGGGAACCATTCACGGGTGAAGTATGCGCAACATACCAGCACCGCGATCATCGCAACCTGCATCCCGACATTCAGGAAAAAGGTTTCCCACAACCGGAAGGCATCACCGGGCGATTCGGACCCGTAAAAACCTAAGATGTCCCACAAAGCAAAGGGTAAGATCATCGCGAGGGCAAAAACCAGCCAGAGCAGCAAAAAGAACCGCGTCCATGTGACCTCCCAGGCATGAACACGGCTTTGGGAGGGAATCCACCCCTTTCGCATTCCGCTTAGCCAAATGAACAGGGACACGACGGAGATGATCAGCGTCACCCCATTCCACACCGCCATACTCGATTCTGAAATATACGATTCCATGATTCAGATTTCCAATGCCACGGATCACCCTGCCACCAGAAGATGCAGGGCTGGAACCGCCCCGACTGTTAACGCTTCGCTGACCAGACCCGCAACACATTCAAAAGGAATGCTTCGAGCATCCTGGAACTGCTCAGATTCAACTCCAGCAGCCCCCGAAGCCGCTCCAACGCAGACACACATTGAGCGAGCCGGGAAGCCACATCCGCCGATGCATCGGCCCCATCGCGGACAAGGTTAATCCGCCCCATCGCAAAATCACGCAGGCACAGCTCCATTTCTCCCAGCATCCGGTCGCGGACCGATTTCGCCACGCCCACTTCAAGCGCATCCTTTTCCTCGTCCGTGACCCCATCGCGCAAGCCCGCGGATTCAGATTCCCAACGGGAGGCATGTATCGCATCCTGACAGCGTTCAAAACCCTCGATCAAACCATACAACCGCATGATCCGAAGGGTCCCGCCCCGCTTGTCCACGATCGGCCCGGAAGCCAATTGCAGCCAGTCCGCAAACTGCTCCAGCCACTCCATCCATGCGGGATCAGCCAAGGGAGTCTCGGCCTCGGAAAACCAAAAACCAAGGCATCGGCTGAGGATCGTCTCCAGAACAGCATGAGGACGCACCGTCACCAGGATGATCGTGGTGTCGTCGGGCGGCTCCTCCAGCGTCTTGAGAAACGCGTTCGCGGCTTCGCGGTTCATCCGGTCGACTTCCATGACCAACGCCACCTTGCGGGAACCCTGACTGGGGGAATGCTGGATCAAACGGATCAACTCACGCGTATTGACCACGTTGATCTGGCGCATCTTGTTGGTTGGGCGGAGCAGGAAGAAATCGGCATGCCCTTCCACTTTGTCAACCGGTGTTCCAAGAATCCGGCCCGCTACTTCGTGAGCCATGCGCACCAGTGCTTCAAGGTTACGACCTTTGAGCAGCAGGGCATGAGTCAGCCGGTTGGCGGCGATCGCATCATGAATCACCGACCTAGCATCAGCAGCTTCAGTCCTCATCGAAGAACCTGCGGGAAATCTCTTCCCAGATCTCTTTCTCGAGCTGGTCCTTGGGCTTGGTCCCATCAAACACGGAGAATCGCTGAGGCAGTGAACTTACCAACAAA
>JAQVLM010000185.1 GCA_028704125.1 Opitutales bacterium | reverse complement strand
TCTGTTTGACTATCCGGGGATGTATCTGGAAAAGGCGGAGGACCAATCCCTCGTAGGGAAGCACCCTCCATACGTTGTGCAAGCGATACCGAGGGAAGGCAATGCAAAGGATCGTAAGAAGTGATCGTGGAGGAGGCTCCCTATATTGCGCTGACTTCTGCTCGACGGGCTTTTCCCTGGAGGGTTTGCGTGGTGGGTGACCGGGATTCGGTTTTTCCCGAAAGTGATCTGGTGTATTTGCTGGCTACTCCTTCCAAGGCCCGCGATGCGTCATGGGTGAAACCTGGCCGGGCAGTGTGGGACTGGTATCATGCGAATAATCTGTTTGGGGTTGATTTTGAAGCCGGCATCAACACTGCAACCTATCTGCATGGAATCGATTTCGCGGCGGAAAACGGGTTTGAATATGTCATTTTGGATGAAGGATGGTCGGTGTCGACAACCGAGCTTTTCCAGTCCGGTCCGGACATTGATCTGGCCGCGATACTGGCGCACGGGAAAAAGAAAGGTGTCGGCGTCATATTATGGTGCCTTTGGCAACCGGTTGCGGCTGACATGGAGCGCTTGTTCGATCTTTACCGCAGGTGGGGGGTGGCCGGGGTGAAGATCGATTTTATGCAACGTTCGGATCAGGCCATGGTCAACTTCTACAATCAGGTGGCGGAGTGTGCCTTCCGCAACTGCTTGTTGGTGGATTTCCATGGCAGTTTTAAACCAACGGGTTTGATCCGGACTTATCCGAATGTATTGAGTTATGAGGGCGTGAAGGGAAACGAGAACAACAAGTGGAGCAGCGAAATCACTCCCCGTCATAACGTGACCCTTCCCTTCACCCGGATGGTGGCAGGTCCGATGGATTACACTCCAGGAGCCATGTCGAATGCTCAGCCGGAGTATCACACGGTTTCGTTCACGCATCCCGTTGCGATCGGAACACGCTGCCACGAACTCGCAAAATATGTTGTTTTTGAAAGCCCGCTTCAGATGTTGTGCGATTCTCCTTCTGTTTACCGGAAGGAAAATGAGGCTCTGGACATGATCGCCCGAATCCCGTGCGTGTGGGACGATACGCGGGTGATGGATGGCAGAATAGGAGAGTTCATCGTTACGGCGCGACGCAAGGGTGAAGTTTGGTATGTCGGTGCCATGAGCAATGAGGAAGCCCGTTCGATTGAGTTACAGCTGGGATTTCTGCCCGAAGGGGTTTCATATTATGTCCATGGCATGGAGGACGGCGCGAATGCCCATCGACATGCCGAGGACTACCGTGTAGTATCCGACACGGTATCCCATACGGATCATCTGTTGATCAAACTGGCACCTGGTGGCGGATGGGTGGGCGTGTTCACACCCGTCCATCCGGAATAGCCGGTATCCTGATCGGGATTTCAGCCGGCTACGAGGGATGCGTCAGCGCTTGTAGCCTTGCACGGTTTGGATGAAGGCCCGCAGGTTTTCACTACTGACTCCGGGCGGAACGCCTCCTCCACACGACATGAGGATGCGGCGGGTGTCGGGCAGGCTGTCGAGAATGGCTCTGGTCTGCGCGCCGACTTCTTCCGGGCTGGCTGCTGCGAGCACGTCGCGGGGAGGAAGGTTCCCCATTAGTGTGACCTTGTGTTGGGTCAGTTCCTGAAGCTCCGCAAGGCTGACTTCGAAGCCCATGTTGAAGAGGTTGACCCCCATTTCCGGCAGGATGGGAGCACACACCCGGCACGGCGCATCGTTGTGAAGGAACTTGACGGATACCGGGGCGGAGTAGAGCTCCTGAAAGTAGGGAAGCCCGAACTCGCGGAATTCCGGTTCCCCCATGAACCCAATGATGTCATCCAGAAGAAAAATGCCGTCGATGGTCGGAAAGGTCTTGCGCTGCAGATCCAGCCAGGACTTGAGGAAGTCGGTGACTTTGCGCATGAGCTCGTGGGCCTTGTCCGGAGTCATCATCATCATGGTGATAAACTCGGTTGAGCCCATGAGAAAGCTTGCGATGTTGAGGGGCCCGCGGGCCACCGCGAAACGGATGGAATGCCCGGCTTTTTCGATCGCGGGCTGCGCCCGTTTCAGGCGGTTGAGCATAAATGGGAGGAGCCCATCGGTTTCCGGATTGGGGATTTCCAGCTCATCAATGTCGTCGGTTGTGCGGATGACCCGGTGCGCATGTGGGAAGTCGTTTTCGGGGAAATTGCACCTCGCCCCGAAGGCGGAAGGTTCTGTGCACATGCCAAACTCGGACCAGAAGCCGGGCAGGAACATGGTTTCGGGAAACTCGCGGATAGCGGAAAGATTCGACTCGAGCCACAATTGCTGGTCGGTGAAATAGTCGATGATACGGGCTCCATGCCAGTTTGGGAGCCATGGACAGTCGATGATGAAGGCGGTTGGAATCGGATCAACGCGTTCTCCCTGAATAACATTCAGGAGGGTTTGCCACTGTGTTTGATTCATATGCTGATAGTTTAGGGATAGATAAGTTAGAGTGAATCGGGTCAAACCGCTGTTGCGTGTCGTTGCGCTTGGGCCTTCCGAATCTCGCGGTAGCTGCAGTTCGGGTGGCGACATGAGTCGCAGTTGTGTTCAACGAAGCGTATAGGGTTCCCCATGGCGATGATGCCGCTCACGGACTTGATCGGAATCATCAATGCGGATTCGGTAAGCGAGATCCCGCAAAAACGTTTTGGAAAGAGCCCGAAAAGCTTGTGTTGATCGATTACTGACCAGTCGCAATACCCCGGGCTGTATCGGTTCGAAACCGACAGGGATTGCTTTTCGGCTATTGCCCGGATGTGCCCATGGAGAAGCTCAACTGCACCTTCGGCTATAGCAGACGCAACTGCATTTGCCATGTAGCAACCCGTGTAGTCCTGCTCATAGGAGAGCTCGTGGATCCAGTTGTCAATGGCTGGTCCAATCGTGAGCGCAAAACAGCAGAGAAGGGATGCTCCTTTCATTAAGGATGTGATTCTTGGACCGGTGTCGAAGCCGGTTGTTGAATCAATCCGGATATGATGACCTTTGCCGGATGGCGGAACCGCTGGGGCGATCAGACGGTAGCCGGCTTGCACGTCCGAAATCGCAAGTGCCTGGTTTACGGCATCGTGGAGCAAGTCACGGAAGTGCTCCGGCATCGCCCCATGTTCGTAACCCATTGACCCGGCGATGGCATCCCGGTCGAGATGAATCAAGGTTGCAGGAAACGAGACCGAAAAAAGGGTATCGGACAGGGCCCGCTCAGGTAGTAAACCGGAGGCGATCATTCCCGGAGTTTGCGCACCATTTCCATTATATGGGCAGGCGTGGTTCCGCAGCAGCCGCCGATGATATTGGCGCCGCTGGAGGCGAGCTCGATTACCCTCCCGGCCATGTCTTCAGGTGTTTCAGGGAAGACGGTTTCCCCGTCCCGGAAGACCGGCTTTCCGGCGTTGGCATGGATCAGGATTGGAGTTGTACCGTCCATGCTGCGAAGCTCTCGAACGATCTCGATCATCTGCTCGAAACCATTGCCGCAATTGCTCCCGATGATAGATGCACCGGCGGATTTGACGGCTTCCAGCATTTCACCGGGGGATACCCCCATCATGGTTCGGAAAGCGCCACCAGCGGTTTTCTCAAAAGTGAAGGTGCAGGCAATCGGGAGGTTGCAGGCCGCTTTTGCGGCTTGAATTGCGATCACCGCTTCGTCGACCGCCGACATGGTCTCAATGCAAAGCCCATCCACTCCTCCTTTTGCGAGCGCTGTGGCCTGTTGTTTGAATCCTTCGAAAAGCTCTTCTTCCGAGACTGTTCCCATCATGAGCATGACTCCGGTCGGGCCCATGGATCCGAGCACGAAATGATCATTCCCGGCGGCTTGTCTCGAGATACTGGCGGCGGCTTCATTAAGCTCGAAGGTTCTGGCTTCGAGTCCGAAGTGCGATAACTTCGTGGGATTGGCCCCGAAACTATTGGTCAGAATGATGTCCGACCCTGCATCGATGTATCCTTTTGCAATCGCGTGTACATCCTCACGATGCGTGATGTTCCAGCTTTCCGGACATTCACCGGTTCCCAGTCCGCGTTCGTGCAAAAGGGTTCCCCATGCCCCATCAGATACCAGAATGCGGCCGGATTGGATCGTTTGGAGCAGGTCTCTTTTCATCGGAGTGAAGGGGTTGTTTGTTTAGGCAGCTTTGTTCAGAAAGGCGACGGCACCTTGAGGATCGGGAGCGTAACCGTCGGCACCCATGTCATCCGCATGCTTTTGGTTGAGCGGAGCGCCGCCAACGAGGACTTTTACCTCGGGCAACTGACCTTTGATTTCTTGCACGGTCTTGGCCATGTTGGCCATCGTGGTGGTCAGCAAGGCACTCAACCCGACGATGCATCCGGGATGCTGGCGAATGGCGTCGATGAACTTGGAGGGCTTAACGTCGACTCCCAGATCAACCACCTTCCATCCATTTCCAGCGACCACCATGCTGACCAGGTTCTTCCCAATGTCATGAAGGTCTCCGGCAACGGTGCCCAGAACAAAGGTTCCTTTTTCCTTAACGGTTCCTGCCTGAAAATGTGGCTTCAGATGGGCCATCACGGCATTCATTGCCTTAGCTGCCATGAGCAACTCGGGAACGAAGACCTCATTGCGACCAAACTTGGCTCCAACCCTTTCCATTCCCGTGTTGCAGGCGGATAGGATCGATTCCGGCGAAAGCCCTTGTTCCAATGCGTCTCTCGCCCATTCATCTGCTCCGGGCTGCCCTTTCAGGTCGGGTGGGTAGGGCGAGCGGATGTCCACTTTTCCGCGTTCGATGCAAAGACTGATATGATCAATGATTGGGTTCATCTGGGGTTACTGGTAAATGGCAGTTGTGAATAATGTTGCCCGGCCCGGATTTGATGGCGACACCGAAGCAAAGTTCGGGTTTGGCCGATCGCCTCGAAAACGGGCATCCGTAAGGAGTTCCATCTTTCGGGTTTGGGGCATCTCAAACGTTTTCCAATGTTCGAAAACTAGATTCAAGCGGGTCTTTGGGTCAAGGATAAACACACGCTGCAGCACACAGCCGGTGGCATTAACCGGACGATCCGTTTTCCGGGATTGCAACCATGAAAACTCGAACCGTGCGTGAAGGGGAATCGAGGAATCGAACCACTGTTGAAGACGATGAACACGGATGAGGAGTGTGTTGAATATCATCTCCTCTGTTTTATCAGGGGTGCCAGTGCTCTGATACGTTTTCCGATCTCCAAACCCGTTGGTGATGCGGATTGGTTGGAGCCATCGTGGAGGATGGAGTCCACTCAGCAAACGGAGTGGGATAAGTCAGATCGAAAGCTTTTTGAAAAAACGCTTGCCTGGGCCTCACTAAGATACTGTGTGCTGAACTCATGTTTAGGGATGGAGGTTTGCTCCAAGGACTTCTAAGGTTATTGGGACTGCCTTGCGGGTGATTTTCACTTTTCTGAGTTGGCAAAGGGCAAACAATTCCCTAGACGGGGGCAAGTGGGGAACTGTATTTCCTGTATTTAGATAACCTATCAATATCATGACAACTATCCTTGATATCAGAGCTAGAGAGATCATCGACTCGCGCGGAAACCCGACGGTCGAAGTATGCGTTGAGCTTGAAGGCGGCGCAGTCGGCCGTGCAGCTGTTCCTTCGGGAGCCAGCACCGGAGAAAACGAAGCGCTTGAATTGCGTGACGGCGACAAGAGCCGCTACCTCGGGAAAGGGGTTTTGAAGGCGGTTGAGAACGTCAACGAAATCATCTGCCCGGCTTTGGTCGGCATGGATGCTCTTGAGCAGATCGCTGTGGACGCCAAGCTTTTGGAGTTGGATGGCACGGTGAACAAGTCAAAGCTTGGGGCCAATGCAATGTTGGGCGTTTCGATGGCGGTCGCACATGCTGCGGCTGACATGCTGGGCCAGCCGCTTTTCCGCTACCTGGGCGGACCGAATGCCAAGGTGTTGCCGGTTCCGATGATGAACATCATGAATGGTGGGGCTCACTCCGATGCTCCGATCGACATTCAGGAATTCATGATTATGCCGAAGGGTCTGCCGAGTTTCCGCGAAGCGATCCGTTGCGGTGCTGAGATTTTCCACACCCTTAAGAAGGTGCTTCACGACAAGGGTTTGTCGACGGCCGTTGGCGATGAAGGCGGTTTTGCTCCGAAGCTTGATTCGAATGAACATGCGCTTCAGGTCATCAAGGAAGCGGTTGAAAAGTCGGGATACAAGTTCGGCGAACAGGTCTTCATCGCTCTCGATGTGGCGTCTTCCGAGTTCTACAAGAATGGCAAGTATGTCTTCTCGAAGAGCGATAAGTCGGAAAAGACTTCTGCCCAGATGGTGGATTTCCTCGCAGACCTTTGCTCGCGCTATCCGATTATCTCCATTGAAGATGGCTGTGCTGAAGGCGACTGGGAAGGTTGGAAGCTGTTGACCGATCGTTTGGGCGACAAGATTCAGCTCGTTGGAGATGACCTTTTCGTCACCAACACCACCTATCTCAAGAAGGGGATCGAGCTTGGTGTGGCAAATTCGATTCTGGTTAAGGTTAACCAAATCGGAACCCTCACCGAAACCCTCGACGCTGTTGAACTCGCGAAGGAGAACCGCTACACCAGCGTGTTGTCGCACCGTTCCGGTGAAACTGAGGACACCACGATTGCGGATATCGCGGTTGCCACCAATTGCGGACAGATCAAGACCGGTTCGATGAGCCGTTCGGATCGTATCG
>JAQVLM010000184.1 GCA_028704125.1 Opitutales bacterium | reverse complement strand
CTGTAGCTTCCTTCAATCGGTTCCGGCATCGCTTTGAATGGGCCTTCAGGGCGATCGCTTACGGCAACCCCAATCCGGAAGATGTCGTTCTTGTCCCGGGCCGGGAAATACAGATAATACCGGCCGTTTTTGAAGGCGGCATCGGGTGCCCAAAGCTGTTTGCTCACCCACGGGATATCCTCAACAGACAAAGCAACTCCGTGATCCGTGACAGGACCGGCAACGTTATCGAGTGAGAAGACATGATAGTCCACCATGTCATACTGGTCTCCCAAGTCATTGTCCTCAATGTTACCTTCGCGATCGTGGGAAGGATAGATGTAGACTTTGCCTTCGAACACGTGAGCGGACGGATCGGCTGTGTAGAGATGACGAATCAGGGGTTCGTTAGTAGGTTTCATGTGTTGGATGGTGATGAATCGTAGATGAATGGCAAGGCATGGCGCATCTAGCCTACCTTTGGGTAACTCGGGGAAAACTAGCGAAAACCTTTCCACAAAAGAAAACATAAACAATTCTAACAATGGAATTATCGCGGGTTTTGCCAGTGGAGTGAACAGTAGCCCTCTCGATTATCAATCGACTCCGAACCTGTATTCAATCGGAATGACCATGCGCATGGCTTCGTATCCCTGGTTCGAGGGGCGTATGTTGCGTCAGGTTTGTTCTAATGAACCTCGATTGGCTTGCCCAATGCAGCAGAAGCGTAGGTCGCGTCGATGAGCTTCATGAGCTTGATGGCCTCATCGGGCGTGTTCAGCGGTTTTTCAGTTCCTTCGATGCTATTGACAAAATTGGCGGCTGCACGGATGCGGCCCATTGCGGGATCCGGTGGCGTAACCAAAGTGCGGTTGACGCTGACACCGTTTTCCTGAACGTAGAGCTCCGCCGCATCGATAGAGGTTTCGTCAAGGCCATCCACGCCGAAAAGCCGTTGAACAAAGCCTCCTGCCTTCAGTCCCTGAAACGTGACGGAGACCTCCTCGCGTTTGACCATTTCCGCCCATGATACTTGAACGAAGAGGACCTGTCCGGACCGGAACCGGATGAAGGAGTGTGCGGCGTTTTCCACGTCGGTTACGCCTTCGCTGTTATCCGGAATCCCCCATGGCCCTTTCCGGGTCCGGTCGCTGATGAAATCGTTGAAGGTGCTGGCAAGGACCCATTCGGGATCCGGGTAATCCATGAAGTGCAAGGCCAGATCGACCATGTGAAGCAAGTCGATGAGCGGTCCTCCTCCGGAAAGCGCCCGGTTGGTAAACCAACCGCCAAAACCCGGGATTCCGGTGCGGCGGATCCATTTTGCCTGAGCGGACAGGATGGGACCGGTGGTGCCGTCCCGAACGTATTGCATCATTGCCATGCTTTCCGGCCGGGCGCGGTTGTTGAAATCGAACATCAGGGTTTTTCCGGCTGTTTGAGCCGCACTTGCCATGGAAATGACCTCGCTCGCATTGAGCGCCGGAGGTTTTTCACAGAACACGTGTTTGCCCGCCTGTAAGGCTTCGATTGCCACCGGCATATGAAACTTGTTGGGCACAATGATGCTGACGGCGTCCAGATCGGGTTCGCCGGCCACCATGTCTGCCAGCGTCCGGTAGGTTTTCGGCACTTGAAACCGGGATGCCGCTTTAGCGCATGCATCCGGGTTGACATCGGCGATTGCCGTTATGGATGCACCGGCGGAACGGAAACCCTCCGTGTGGTAGCGCAACATACCACCGGCTCCGACAATACCAATTTTCAGGCTCATGGATGATATTCGATTCGAGATTGTGAAAACCGGAAACGGAGGAGTCCTATGATGGCTTATTGGTGGCTCTTATCGAATGCAGCGTCGAAGGCCACATTGCTCGGCGGGAAGTCGATACTGCGGACGAATTCGGCCGCTTCGGCGGCTCCATGGAAACGATCCATCCGGATGTCTTCCCATTCGACAGAGAGCGGTCCATTGTAGTGAATGTCATTCAGCGCCACAATGATGTCCTCGAATTCGATATCGCCATGTCCCGGTGATCGGAAATCCCAGTATCGGCGCCAATCTCCGAAGTCGGTGTGCCCTCCGAATACCCCAACCGATCCGTCTCCATGGCCCCACCATACATCCTTGATGTGGACGTGGAAGATGCGATCCGCAAAGGTTCGGATGAAGGCAACATAGTCCACGCCCTGATAACCGAAGTGGGACGGATCATAGTTGAATCCGAAGCGTTTATGCCCGCCTACCGCGTCGAGCGCCCGCTTGGCACTGGCGCTGTCGAACGCGATCTCCGTGGGATGAACCTCCAGTGCGAAATTCACATCAACCGCATCAAACGCATCGAGGATGGGAATCCACCGTTTGGCGAAGTCGTCAAATCCGGCCTCGATCATTGCGGGAGTCGCGGGAGGGAAGGAGTAAAGGAGGTGCCAGATGGAGGAGCCGGTGAAGCCATTGACAACCGGAGCCAAAGCCTGTGGTGGGGCGCTTGATGGCCGATTCGAGAGAAAGCGGCGGTAGGCTTTGGCGGTATCTGCCATCTCCCGGGCTGCACGTTGACGGACCCCTTCCGGTTCGCCATCGCCCCATACGTGGCCGGGGACTACCGCCTGATGGCGTGCGTCAATACGGTCGCACACCGCTTGTCCCGCTAAATGGTTGCTGACCGCGAAGCAGGTGAGCCCGTTGTCGAGCAGAGCAGCCCAGCGATCTTTGCAATAGGCATCACTCTGCAGGGCTTGTTGGACGTCAAAATGGTCTCCCCAACAGGCCAGCTCGACGCCGTCGTAGCCCATTTCGGCGATTTGAGGTAAGAGTTTTTCAAAGGGTATATCAGCCCATTGACCGGTGAACAGGGTAACAGGTCTCGTCATGATGGAAGTATGCTAGGAGATGGAAAACGGGCAATAAAGCGAAAACTGGCGGGTCGGGGAATTCTGAGAGAGATCAAAGAAAAGTGTGGATATTTATGCGACCCGGATGAATTGGATGCTTGCTATTGGCTTATGGTCAGTTCGTGATGCTTGGCATGTCGGAGTCTTCAGCTAGATTTCGCGATAATGTCATGGACTTGAATAGAATCAGAATCATCCAGGGGGGTATGGGCATCCATATGTCCTCGTGGAAGCTGGCAAAAGCTGTCTCTTTGAAAGGACAGTTGGGTGTCGTCTCGGGGACGGCAATTGATGCGGTTGTGGCCAGAAAACTGCAACTGGGTGACCCGGACGGGAACATCCGCAGGGCGTTGGAGCATTGTCCCCTCAAGGGTGTTGCCCAGCGAGTGAAGGAGCGCTTTTTCGTGGAGGGCGGCAAAGACCCGGGGGCGCCGTTCAAGGATTTGGGTTCGTGGAGCCTGCCGATGACGCGTTCACGGATCGAGCTCATGATTGCCGCGAATTTCGTAGAGGTGTATTTGGCGCGTGAAGGCCACGATGGACCGATCGGGATCAATTATCTCGAAAAGATCCAGTTGCCCGCTCTCCCATCGCTCTTTGGTGCGATGCTGGCGGGGGTTCACGTTGTGTTGATGGGCGCCGGAGTGCCGGCCGCGATACCGGAGATTCTGGATTTGTTGGCCGATGGGAAGGAAGCTTCAATGGTGATTGGGATTGAGGCCAATGCGGCCTTGGATGTGCCTGCGGCCATCGTGCGGCTGGATCCATCGGAGTATGCCGACGGCGTCCTGCCGGTTTTGCAGCGACCCAGATTCATTGGAATCGTCTCGTCCGATACGATTGCCCGTTCCCTCGAAAAGCGGGCTCCTGGAGGTGTGGACGGGTATGTGATTGAGCACCACACTGCGGGTGGCCACAATGCCCCCCCAGAAGGGATCGGTCGGTCCAGGAGGACGCAGCGATTGCCTACGGACCCAAGGACAATCCTGACTTTGAGAAGATCCGGCGGATCGGGAAACCCTATTGGCTGGGTGGAGGATATGCCACTCCGGAAGGATTGGCCCTCGCCTTGAGCGAGGGGGCCACCGGCATTCAGGTGGGGACTCCTTTTGCCTACAGCAACGAGTCGGAAATGAATCCGGGCCTGAAGTCTGAGGTGATCCGGCAGGTTCTTGCCGGAACCGTTCGAGTGGAAACTTCGTTTGATGCTTCGCCAACCGGCTATCCGTTCAAGTTGGTGCAGATGGAAGGGCACCATTTGGTGACAGATTCCATCGAGCCCCGACACCGGGTTTGTGACATGGGATATTTGAGAACGGCCTATCGCAAGGATGACGGCTCGATCGGTTGGCGTTGTGGTGCCGAGCCTGTGGCTTCCTATGTCGCGAAGGGCGGCAAAGAGGAAGACACGCGCAACAAGGTGTGCCTTTGCAATGGACTGATGTCGGTCGTGGGCCTGGGTCAGGTTCGCAAGGGCGTCGTTGAGCTGCCGGTTTTGACAAGTGGAGACGAACTGGTGCGCATCGGCCGGTTTGTGAAGCAGGGTCAAAGCGGTTACAGCGCTGCGGATGTCATCGATCACATTCTGGGATGAGCTGATCTGATCCCGGAGGGGATCGGTCGGGTTGTTCCCGGCTTCCGCCATCGTCCGGCAGAGTCGATGAAGGATGCTGCCGGACCATCCGTCCGGTTATTGCTCCCGATACGGATCCAGCATCTCCCCGCCGGGACTAGCGCATGATTTTTGCGGCCAGTGAGTTGAGGGTGTTGTTCATGAGTCCCGTGTCGAATGCATCCCCGACTGGAATCCGGTCGGTGATGTTGATGTGGTCGACCAGTCCCGCATAGTCCGCGTTGACCATGATTCCCATGAATTCTCCGGTCTTTGCGATGACCAGATCGCCGGTAGAGGGCGAGAACTCGCCGAACAACCGGCTGAGGATCCGTTTGTCCATTTGGAGGGCTCTGGAGAACTCAGGATGCACGCGGAAGGAGGATTCCCCGAAGTAGTTCTCATCCCCTGCAATGATGACAGCGTCCGGAAACCGGAAGGGTTCCAGCACGATCGGGTAGACCGCCGTTTCGATGTGGGGTGTGTAGTCTTCCGGAATCGGGATCACCAGGAGCCGTGGATCGATGTTGAGGAACCCTACTTCGGACGCGGAGAATACCCGTTCCCCCAGCGCGATCTTGACATCCATCCGGAGGTATTTGGGCGTGATTTCGTTCAGATCGAATGGAGTGCCCTTGGCATGGAAGATCGCGTAGGTTTGCCGGCCATCGGAGATGAGAATCGTTTTGGTTTTGGTGGAGCGTTGGCGATTTTGAAAGACTCCAGGATACTCGGTGTCGAATTCGATCTCGACGCGGTTGCGCTTGAATTCGGTGAAAAGCGCATTGGGTGTCTGTGGCTGAAGCTGGCGGATCTCATCCTTGATTTCGACCGAAGTTCCGGCGAGGATGCGCACTCCCTCCGATAGTTCTTCGGTGCGGCGTTGGGCGGCTTCCCTCTGTTGACGCTCGATCTCGATCTCGATCTGGGTGTTCTTGAGCTGTTGTTCGATGAGGGTGCGTTGGGTTTCCACGACCTTGAGTTCGGTGAGGACCTGCTGTTTTTCTTTCTCAATTGCCGCCTTTTCATCGGCTATCTGGGAGAGATTCTGTCGCGATTCGCTCAGAGCCCGTTCCTTCTCGTCGATCTGGAACTGGGCTTGCCGGAGGCGCTCGCGTTCCACGGCGTTCTGTTCGCGCAGGCGAAGGAGGTCGCTGGCGAGCTGTCCCTGTTCCTGCATGAGCATGTCGCGTTGGGAGGCCAACTCAGCGGCCCTTAGCCTTTCCTCCTCCAATTCGCGCAGGGTCT
Source organism: Opitutales bacterium (assembly GCA_028704125.1). Classification (GTDB taxonomy): domain Bacteria; phylum Verrucomicrobiota; class Verrucomicrobiia; order Opitutales; family JAFGAQ01; genus JAFGAQ01. The sequence continues at coordinate 995 of JAQVLM010000184.1, read as the reverse complement.
CGTCGAGGGACTGCTCGCGTTGTTGGATATCCTGATCCTTGGCCTCCACATGTTCTTGGGCGGCCTTGAGTTCTGAAGCGAGTGCGGCCTGTTGTTCCCTCTCGCTTTCGAGAGAAGCCTGCAGGATGTCGATGAGCTCGGCCTCCAGAGAAGACCCGGGTCTGTTTTCTGTCTCTTGCGTTGGAGCGGATTCCTGAGTGACTGGTGCGTCAAATCTTGCCAGAGCCAGCAGGCTCAGGATCAGGAAGTCGGAAATGACGAGTAGGATGCTTCGGTTCATGTCCGGTTGAAAAGGGATCGAAACGCAGTCATTTGAGTTTGAGCGGCCGGGCGGCTGGAGTGGATGTGGGGCCTGCCGACAGGGGTCCGCCCGGCTGGTTCAGCGATAGAATGAGGGAGCTTTTGTAGGGGCGTATATTGAAGATCTTGAGGATTGCCACGAAGATGATCCCGAAAAGGGTGGAGGCATAGGCCGCCATAAGGCTCGCCTGAACGATGTTGAGCGCAATCATGATCAACGATGCCACGGTGCCGCTGAGTCCGACGTAGAGGCCGCTGTCAAAGAGATGTTCCTCGTTTTCGAGCAGTTTGAGTTTGATGTCGGGAGAGGCGTCCAGTCGCTTGATTTGTTGGATTTTGACCCGTGAGTAGGCGTAGATGGCTCCTTGCAGGAGAAAGAAAAGCCCGAGGATGAGTAGGGTGACTTGATCGATGCTGATGTTGTTCATAACGTCGGATTTGAGATTCTCGAAAGCGCTGGCTACCACGATGTGGAGCGTGTTTTGGGGTGGTTGCGGCTGGGGGTTGTTTTGTTTGAGGAATTCAGGTTCCAGCACGAGCCATACGCAGACGGCCCATGCTGCCGCAATCGTTAGATTGCCGAGATGGGTGTAGACAAAGCTGAAACGCCCGGGCGGCAGGTGTTCCGGATCGCCCGCCAGTAATCGTATCCATGTGATCAGGCATAGTCCGCTGGTCAACAAAAAGAGCAGCTT
>JAQVLM010000183.1 GCA_028704125.1 Opitutales bacterium | reverse complement strand
ACATTCATGACTATATCATGGCGAAGAATTGTGGATTTGTGGTTTTGGCCAGGCAGCAGCAGACGCCGGTGGCATCGGCCGTTTATTTTCATTGGGGGAAGAACGCTATTTACAAATACGGCGCCTCCGATGAGGCGTTTCAGCACCTGCGTGCCAACAATCTGGTGATGTGGGAAGCGATCAAGTGGTATGGACGTAACCAGTTTCAGCAGTTGTATTTCGGACGAACTTCACTTACAAACCAAGGCTTAAGACGGTTCAAGTTGGGCTGGGGTACCGAGGAACACAACATCGAATATGTCAGGTATGACAGACGAAAGGATGATTTCGTGACGGTCAGGGATGAGTCATCGGGATGGTACAGCCACGTGTTTAGCAGGATGCCCGGCTTTATGTCGCGGTTTGCAGGAGCTTTGCTCTATAAGCACATGGCGTGAGCGGCACGAAAAGGGTTTGCAACGGCGGCGGCGGTTTGGTTGAATGAAAAACAGGTGAGGCAAGCGAAAGCTCTGGAGTGCTAATTGGAAGGGCTGTGGCATTTGTGAATACCGCGCATGACAAACAGGAGATGACCCAAGGTTTCGGGCTGACGTTGGGCGATATTTATTACGTGCTCTTCAGACAGAAGTGGTGGATTACCTTCCTTTCTGCCTTGGGGGTGCTGGGGGCTGCCGGATTCTACATGATCAGTCCGCCGTCTTACCAATCCGAGGCCAAGCTCTTCATTCTCTACGTGCTGGATACCACCGTGCCGAAACTGGCCAGTCCGGAGTCGCGAGTCAAATCGCCGGACGAACGCGGTGAGAACATCATCAACTCCGAGATCGAAATCCTGACCAGCATGGATCTCGTGCAGAAAACGGTGGAAGCTTATGGCGCGGAAAAGGTTCTGGCCAAAGCCGGCGGTGGCAAGGACCTCATCAGGGCAGCCACGTTGATCAAGAACGGTCTGGTTGTTGAATCGCCCAAGCGAAGCGATGTCATCCGGATTGTGCTGCAGCATCGTGATCCCGGAGTTGTTCAGCCTATTCTTAGCATGCTGATTGATAATTACATCAAGAAGCACCTCGAGATTCACCGTGCGACCGGGATCATTGGCGAATTTCTGACCCAGGAGACGGACCAGATGCGTTCGCGCCTGGCGCAGACGGAGCAGGAACTGCGGGCTGCCAAGGTCAAAGCCGACGTGCTTTCACTGGATGATGCGAGGCGGACCTTCAGCGATCAGATTGCGCAGATTCGTCAGATGATCTTCAGCGCGGAGGCTGAGTTGGTGGAGCGTCAAGCCCAGTTGCAGGAGATGAGAAAATCGTTGATTCCGGCCGCAAAACCTGCGACGGCTGCGCCGGTCGCGCGCGCACCAGACACGCGTGCGCCGGAGACGCGCATGAGGCCGGATGATGAGTACATGGCCATCCTGACCCGGCTCGATTTGCTGAGGAAAAGGAGAGAAGAGTTTCTTACCCAGTATACGTCAGGGAGTTCGTTGGTCAGGGGAATCAACGACCAAATCGCGGAAGCCGAGAAGATCAAGAAGAAGCTTGAAGCGGCGAATCCAGGTTTGATTGCTCTCAGCCTGCCGCCTCAACCGACAACAACAGCACCGACACCCGTTCCTGAGTTGACATCGGCCGTGCCTGCCACGAGCACGACTTTTGACCCGGTGGTCGAATCAGCCCGCATCACGGCCCTTCAGTCGAGAATCAAGGTTTTGAATTCGCAACTGGACCGCATTCGTGTCGAGGGGAGTCAATTTGACGAAAAAGGCTCGATGCTGAACGAACTGCAACGAAAAAAAGACCTGCAGGAGGCCAGCTATAAGTTCTATGCCAACAGCCTGGAACAGGCGCGTGTCGAAGAGGCTTTGGGCGCGGGGAAGGTCCTGAATATCAACAGGATTCAACAGCCATCACCTCCCTTCAGGGACTGGTTTGTGTTTTTCAGGATCGTCATCACGATCATGGTTGCTGGCGTCGGGGCGGGTATTGCCATGGCGTTCCTGGTGGACATGTATCTGGATCGTTCCGTGAGACGTCCTGTGGATGTCGAGAAGAAGTTGCGTCTGCCGTTGCTCCTCAGCATTCGTGACATCGGTTGGTTCGGACGCCGCCATGTGGCCAAGGCGGCTGCCAAACTGATGAGCGGGGTGGATGCGGAGGCAGGCGGGGGCACGCCCCCGGAAGGCGGCACCCTGGTTACAAAGCTCTTGAGTGATCCCTTGCTGCCGTTCTATGAGGCGCTCAAGGATCGGTTGGAACAGCGATTGGAACGGCGGGGCGTTGCCGGCAAGCCGAAGCTCATCGGTCTGACGTCGGTTAATGATGGCGCGGGTGTGACCACCCTGACGACTGGTCTGGCGGTTTCACTGTCTGAAACTGAGGACAGAAACGTTCTGCTGATTGATCTCGATCGGGAATTGGGATTGGCACGCCAATTCTACAAGGGGATGATTACCCAGCATGGTTTGGAAGAGGCTTTGGATCCGAAATACAAGGCATCTGTCCAGAATGGGGGGATCGCTGCCCACATTTTCCGCAGCCAGTGCGCCCATATCATGAAGGCGCTCAAGAGCAGCGAGTTCGACTACATTGTCTTTGACATGCCGCCGGTTTCTCCGACGAGCATGACGGTGCGTCTCGCCGGATTCATGGACGAGATGTTGATGGTCGTTGAGTCGGAGAAGACGAATCAGGACGTCGCCAAAGAGGCCGTGGCGCTGCTTGGAGAATCGAAGGTCAGTCTGTGTGCTGTGCTGAACAAGATTCGGAGCTATGTTCCTTCGAGCTTGCATCAGGAATTCTGGGGCGCTTCTTGAGGAGTGTTGGAATTCCCGTGCGGTTTCATCACAGCGGCGACAAGAAGGTTCGGTTCCGGCTGTTGTGTGTGCTCAAGGGATGGTTCATTCTTCTGAATTGTTTCCCTGACAGACTCCCATGCTGAAAGAGCGTCTATATTACCAGATCAAGCCGTTCCTGCCTTGGCGTCTGCGAATGGCGGTGCGCCAGATTCTGGCTCGGAGGAAGCGACAGGCTGCGAGAGATATCTGGCCGATCAACGAATCGGTGGCCCAACCGCCCGAGGGCTGGCCCGGGTGGCCGAATGGCAGGAAGTTTGCCTTTGTGCTCACGCACGATGTTGAAGGCCCGTTGGGACAATCCAAATGTTTGCAGCTGGCGCAGCTCGAAAAGAAGCTGGGTTTCCGCTCTTCGTTCAACCTGGTTCCGGAAGGTGATTACGTTGTGTCACCCGAATTACGGGCGGCATTGGTGCGGGATGGTTTCGAGGTGGGGGTGCATGACCTGCACCACGATGGCAAGCTCTACAACAGCCGCCGGGAGTTCGCCAAGAACGCGGCCCGGATCAACCATTACCTCAAGGAATGGGGCGCCGTCGGTTTCAGGTCCGGTTTCATGCTCCACAATCTTGAGTGGGCCCACGACATCGGCGCGTTTTACGATGGGTCCACGTTCGACACGGACCCCTTTGAACCGCAGCCGGATGGCATGGGAACCATCTTCCCGTTCTGGGTCGCCGGAGAAGGCGATAAGGGATACGTGGAGCTTCCTTACCCACTCGGATCGCGACCCATAAGCACGTCGCGGCATTCAGCGGAAGCACGCAGGCAGTCCATCCGCACCGCGTAGATGCGTTCGAAGATATCGCGGTTTTCGCCGTGCTGTGGTAGCCTTCCATGTTCCTCCACGAAACGTTCGATCTCCTCGAAGCCGGCGACGATACGCTGTTCGCGCGCCGAATGGGCGCTGCTCTTGACGGGCCCGGTTTCCACACCCAGCTCGTCCAGCAGGTTCAGGTCCTCATCTGTGATCGACTTAGCCATTTTTTTCTTCGCGGGCTTTACGTTGCAGGAAAGCGATTCCCTCAGCCATCCTTTTTTCCCACGGATCGGCCGTCGTGATAGATGGCAGGCGGCCTTTTTCCCTTTTGAAAATCAGAGCGCGTTTCGCGAGATCACGCGCCTCATCAAGCGTCAAGGTCGCCCGTTTGGCGGCGATGATAGCCGCCACTTGCCTCAGCCGCTCCTCGTTCATGGACTTCGAGAGGATAGCATAGGCCTCGCTGAACGGGTTGATGCGATCGATCAGGTCGATGTCCAGCTCCCGCATGTCCATGGCAAACTTCCGCACGCCATCGATGAGCGCGGTGTTATTGGATGCTTCAACACTTTCGCTCCCGCCACCGGCATTGTCGCCCTCGTCGAGAGCCCGCTTGGCCTGCTGCACGAAGTTTAAGGCGGCGATCGCGTGTTGCCGCACCGCCTCGCTGTCCTCATCATCCAGATTGGGAAACTTCTCCTGAATGATTTTGCCCATACGAACCTGCGTCAGCTCTTCGGGGACAAGTTCCTCTCCGGCGAATAAGCCTTTCTCCAACGCCGCCTTGTCCTGCACGAAGGCCGTGACCAGTTCGTTCAAGTCTTCCCGGCAGATGCGCTCCGCCTCCTTGCTCTTCGGCTCAGCCAGACCTCTGATTTCCAGTTGGAGTTGTCCAGTTGCCGGGTTGTAGCCAACGTTTGTTCTATTTGGATCGTATCCTCCAGGACCGTAGTTAAAGCCCGGCGTCGGTTCGTTGCCCGGGTGCTTCGGCTTGAATTCAAATCGCGGGGCGAGCACCTGCTCCATCAGCAGGCTTGCGGCAATGGCCTTGAGGGTGTCGTTCACCGCCTCCGTTACCGCCTGTTCGGAGGCATCCGGCTCGGCGATGAGATTGGTGAAGCGGGCGCGGGTCTTGCCCTTCGCATCGCGAGTGGCGCGGCCGATGATCTGGATGATCTCCGTGAGGCTGGATCGGTAACCCACCGTCAACGCGTGCTCACACCAGATCCAGTCGAAGCCCTCCTTCGCCATCCCCAGTGCGATGATGATATCCACGTGATCACGGTTGTTCTTCTGGGCGGCATTCTTGAGCGCAGCGAGCACCTTGGCATGGCGGTCGGGGCCGTCATCGACCAGATCAGCCACCTTGAGGATTCGCCCGTCGGCGCGTTTCACCAGGTCGAAGCCGGTGACCTCATCCTTTCCTTGCCAATCGCCCAGCACACCGAGAATCTCACTGACCTCCGTGTCCTTGCCTCGTTTGGTGCTCTCGCGTGAAGCCACATGCGGGATGTGCAGAATGGTTTTCTGGTCGGGGTCGAGCACATTCGTGATGTCGTCGATGTAGCTGCCGCTGTAGAAGTAATACCCGATATCCAGCTGCTTCAGGTACTCGTAGCCGTTGAGCTGCTCGTAATAGGTGTAGGTAACCGTATCGAATCTCGACTCGTCATCCGGATGCAGCACCGCCTCCGCGTCCCCCCGGAAATACGAACCCGTCATTGCCACGATGTGGACCTTGTCCCGTGCCATGAGCTGGCGGACGTGTTCCCCGAGGCGGTTGTCCGGGTTGGCCGAAATATGGTGAAACTCATCCACCGCGATGAGCCGGTCATCGAAAGCCTCCGGACCGAACTTCTCCATAGCGAAGCGGAACGTGGCATGAGTGCAGATCAGCACCTTGTCGCCGCTCTCGAGAAACGTCCTTACCGCGTCCACCTTGCTGCCGTTGTCAGATCCGGCCGCATCGCACAGATTCCACCGTGGCTCCACTCTCCAATCGGCGAAAAAACCGAACTGGCTCAGCGGCTCATCGTGGAAACTCCCGCCGATTGAGCGCTCCGGCACCACCACGATCGCTTGCTTGAGCCCTTGGTTGTCCAGCTTGTCCAGCGCGATGAACATCAACGCCCGGCTCTTGCCCGACGCGGGCGGCGATTTGATCAGTAAGTATTGCTCGCCGCGCTTCTGATAGGCGCGCTCCTGCATCGGGCGCATGCCGAGTTCATTGGATCGCGTGGAACTACCGTCGCGGGCATAGGTGACGGAGACGCAGGGGATGGAGTTGGGTTGGCTCATTGGGGATCGTTGGAAAAAGGCTCTTCATCGCCCGCGAGTTCGCGTTCGATCTGCATGACGAGGATGTTGCGCGACCAGTTGTGCTCGATGGCTTTCCGCAGATACCACTCGCGATCCTCCCTGGTTTTGAGTTTGTCGAGAAGGACGCAATGGTGACCCCAAGGCAATTTGTCCAGCAGCTGTTGGACAAATTCCGAATTCCATCCAAGCCTCGGCAAAAGTCCGCATATATTTGAGGTTGCGTGGCGAAAATCCCTTCATCTCGGGAAAATTCGTCCGCAAATCCTCCGCCAGCCGATCGATGATCTTCGCTCCCCAGCCCTGTTGTTCCTGTTGATCCAGGATTGCCCTGCCGATCTTCCAGTAGAGAGTAACCAAGTGGAGATTCAGCGCTTGGGCGGCGCGTTGCTGGGCCTCGTGAATCTGCCTTTTGATGTCGCCAAGCCAATCAGCATAGCCAGCGGGTGCTGGAGTCAAACGTACTGGATTTTCGTTCCTCATACCTTCCTCCTTCCTGAAACCTTCTTCGCCGGGGCGTTGGCGGTCATCCTGGTGTAGAGTTCGAAGAGTTTTTCGAGGCGCTCGGTGTCGTTTTTGAAGCGGCGGCCGATGTAGATGCGCTCCAGGGTCTCGTCGTTGCGTTCGTGGGCGGCGCGGAGGTTGGCGGGCATAGTATCCGGGTCGTAGAGGTCGGCGATGGTCGCCGGGAAATGCGCCTCGCGCGCAAGCAGGATGTCCTCCGCGCAACGTGTCAGCTCGGCCTTATTCCGCTCGGTGAGCGTGGGCACGGGAAAAGTGTTCCATCCAAGGGTATTGGAGTAGCGGAAATCAGTCT
>JAQVLM010000182.1 GCA_028704125.1 Opitutales bacterium | reverse complement strand
AGGTTCATGCCGAAGACTTTAAGCCGATCGGGTTCTCTTCATTCAAGACAATGTTCTCCACAAGTTATTCACAATCGCTTTGGGAAAAAAAACGGGCTTCAACTTATAGAATTGGCATGCCGATGAACGGTTTCCTTAGCCCCTGAAAGATGAGCCTTTACAGACTGTTGGTACGGGCGCTTTGATTCGGATCGAGCCTTGTTTGTGAACCGGAATTGTGTCGGAATTGTGACAAAAAAAGATGCAAGTCGTTCATTCGGATGGAGCACAATCCGGTGGTGCGGTTGGTGTGTTGCGGAAAGCGGATTTGTAAGTGACAGTTTGTCAGGTTCTTGTGAAATAATTGACGCCGTTTTGACAGGCGTTTTTTTCCGCTCTCAATATCCTGGCGGCTGATGGAAAGGATGCGCTTTCCATTTCCGGTGCGGCTGTGCTAGAGTCTCTGGTAATGGCTAAGGGCAACAAACCAAACAAGACCCGTCCGGAGCAGTTGGTTCCGGCAGTTGTTGATGCGGGGTTGGACATAAAGGTGATCCCCAACGCGCCGAAAACGATGGTGGTGGGTCGCGACGGGCAGGTGTGGCGGATCAAGGTGGCCGGCGTGCCGGAGGATGGTCGTGCGAATCGCGAGTTGATCCACTGGATGGCGGAGTCGCTTGGAGTGCCCAAGGGTGCAGTGGTGATGCTGAAGGGCGAGCATGCGAGGCTGAAGAGTGTCCGGATCAAAGGGATGAATCAGGATGCCTGCGACAAGCGTTTGGAATCGATGCTCGGCCAAACGGTCTGAGTGAACGCAAAAAAGCCGGGCAGATTGCCCGGCTCGTGTTACGAAGAGGAAGAAAACGTAGAGTATCGGGTCAGTCCGCACTCTCCGGTTTGAACGCGGATATGATCGGTTGAGCCACGGCGTTTGGCATTTCCTCGTAGTGGTCGAGTTCTTCTGTGTAGAGGCACTTGCCACCTGTAAGGGAGCGCACCCGTGTGGAATAGTGGTAGAGCTCGCGCTGGGGAATGAGTGCGGTGATCACCTGCAGGTTATTGTCGGTGTCGATTCCCTGAATGCGGCCACCTTTTGCCGAGATATCGCCCATGACATCGCCAACGCAGTCTTCCGGAACCGTAACCGAGATGCGGTGGATGGGTTCCAGCAAACAGGGTTTGGCGGCCATGAAACCTTCGCGGAAGGCTTTTTCTCCGGCGATCTGGAATGCCACGTCCTTGGAGTCAACCGGGTGCATCTTCCCATCATAGAAGTCGATTTTGACATCCACAACAGTGTAACCCGCCAAGACCCCGGTCTTGCAGGCCTTCTTGACGCCTTTTTCGACGGAAGGAACGAAGACCCGATCGACATTCTGGCCGACGAGCGAGTTTTTGAAATCGATACCCGCGTCGCGTGGGGCAGGTTCGATCCGCATCCAGACCTCCGCAAACTGACCCGCTCCTCCGCTTTGTTTCTTATGGCGGTATTTCGCTTCGGCTTTTCCACGAATGGTTTCGCGGAAAGGAATGCGGGGCGGTTTGAGTTCAACGTTTACGTTGAAGCGTTCGGCCATGGCCTGGCATGCCACCTGCAGATGGAGGTCCCCCAAACCGCTGATGATCGTTTCGTGGGTTTCCTCGTCATTGCGGAAATGGAAGGTCGGATCCTCCTCGTGAAGTGAGGTGAGGGCTGCTCCGACGCGTTCCTCATCCCCTGCGTTGGTCAGGTGAACGGCGCTTTGGATGTTCGGTTTGGGATAATCGACCTTTGGAAGTTTGATTTGTTTGCCCGGTGCGCACAGCGTGTTGCCGGTGTGGGTATCCTTCATCTTGACCACCGCGCCGATGTCCCCGTTTTCGAGACACTTCACGAGGTCACGCGATTTGCCATTCACCACGTAGAGTTGGCCGACTTTTTCGTTAATGCCGCGATCGGCGTTGTAAAGATCCATCCCGGTTTCAACCCGTCCTGAATAGACCCGGAAAAACGAAAGATCCCCGACGTGTTGTTCGGCGATTGTCTTGAAGACGAAAACCACGGGATCCTTGTCCTCCAGATGGATCTCCACAGGGTTGCCGCCGGCGTCCTCCCCGAGAACGGTCTCGCGGTCAACCGGAGAGGATCCGTATTTGGAGATGAAGTCCAGGAGCCGGGCCACCCCGATGTTGTTGGAGGCAGAAGTTACAAAAAGCGGGATGAAGCTTTGGGATTGGACGGCCGCATGCACGCCACCGCGCAGGTCGTCCTCGGAGAGGCCTTCGGACTCAAAAAACTTCTCCATGAGGGAGTCGTCCGCCTCCGCGACCCATTCGATCAGTTCCTTGTGGAGGGTTTTGACCTTTGCGCCCCATTCGCCTTCCGCCTTGGTTTCGGTGAATTTTCCGGACTGATCCTTGGCATAGGTCACCACCTCGGTGCGCATGACATCGAGGACCTGGTTGAATCCCGGCCCCGGATTCATCGGGATATTCATGGGGAAGACCCGGTTGCCCCAACGCGCTCGGATCTTGGCGAGGATGGTTTCAAAGTCCGTGTTTTCCTTGTCGAAGCCATTCACCACGATCACCTTGGGCAGATCAAAGGAGCTGGCGTAGTTCCAAACCTGTTCGGTGCCGACTTCGATCCCACTGCTGGCGTCGATTGTGACAATCGCGAAATCGACCACCCGCAGGGCACTCAGTGCCTCGCTGATGAAATCGAGATACCCGGGTGTATCGATGATGTTGAGTTTTTTATCGAGCCATTCGGTGTGGGTGATGGATGAGTGGATGGAGATTTTCCGTTTTTGCTCGTCCTGATGATAGTCCGAGACCGTGTTGCTTTGCTCGACAGAGCCCATGCGGGATATGACCCCGCTGGTCGCGAGCATGGCTTCGGTGAGGGTTGTCTTACCTGAGCCCCGGTGTCCGACCAGGGCAAAATTGCGTATTCTATTTAGGGGCATGGGATAATGGAATGTTAGGATTCAATGAACAATTGAAAGAGCCCTCCCGGATGGCTCACAGGTGGCTGCCGATGCATCATGCTGCGGCTGGGTGCGCCACATCCTGAGCACAGCCGGGAATGGCCTCCTCTACCGCCGCTCAGCGATGGAGGGGGAATGCATCCAGCCGGTCCGTGAAGCTGATGATGCGCGGGTTCGCCAGACGTTCATAGTCGACGTAGTACATGCGGACCAACTCGATGTGGTTGCCTGCGTTGAAATAGATTTCCTTCTCTTTGGAGAGGCTTTCGGCCACGTAAGTGTCCATTCCGTAGAGGTTTCCAAACGGAGGCATTGCGCCGAGCTCGCAATCCGGAAAACGTTCGTGGAATTCTTCTTCGCTCGCCAGATGGGCATTGTCATGACCCAGTGCGTTGGCCAGACGCTGAAAGTTGATGTGATAGCTGGAGGGAAGGACTGCCATGACCAGCTTGGATCCGAGTTTGATGATCGTGGTTTTGGCCATGTCGACGCCCGGAATGTGGGCGGATTGGGCAACCTCCTGCGCCGTGTAGGCCGGAGAGTGCCGGATGAGGACGTATTTGATGTCGTTGTCGTCGAGGTAGTTTTTGAGTTTTGTCGCTATCATGAGTACACAGTTTCTGAGAGTTGCTCAGGGTTAACAGATGGTGCCCAACGACCGCGTCGGGCGATAAAGTCTTGAGAGGGAACGCCGTTGGAAGTTTTACGAATCAACGGGCGCCTCCTCGGACAGGGGTTGCAGGATTAAAACTTTTGATGATCAAAAAAGAATTGCTTATTTTTGAGTTATTCATCATCAAACGCACTGATTTGTTCCGGGAGGCCCCCTCGGGGAGCCGAAGGATCATCCAGATACCCAAATTCAAACCACAAGCTAATCTGAACGTGTCCAAAAAGCAAGAGATTACCATTCGGCTCGCAGGATATTCCCAGGACGGCATTCAGTCCATGGGAAGCCTTTTGGCCAAACTGGCTGGTCGCTCGGGATACCGGGTCATGACCTATATGACGATTCCGGCAACCGTAGCCGGCGGGAATTCGATCTACCAATTGAGGATCGGAAACCGGTCGATTCTGACTCCGGGGGATGAGGCGGATGTGTTGGTCGCGCTTTATCAGGATAGTTTGGAGGCTCATATCTCCCTGCTCAAAGCGGGTGGTGTTCTTTTATGTGATTCGAAGCACTGCCAGCCGGAAGGCAAGGTGCCGGACGGAACGCATGTGTATGCGTTGCCGATTACCGACTTGTTGGAATCGGCCTTGGGCGGTCATGCGATGAAGGGCAAAAACATGTTCCTGCTCGGGATGCTGTCCCGCTTGCTCGGTTTGGATGATGCCAAGGTGGAGGATTTGGCCCTTGAGCGTTTCCGCAAGAAGGATGAATCGGTCATTCAGAATGTGCGCACGGCACTGATGGCCGGGCTGGAGTATGAGTGGAGCGGACGCCGTCCGGACATTCATCTGGATGAGGCCAAGCATAGCTGTGAGGCGGTAACGATGGACGGAAACTCGGCTGTCGCCTATGGGTTGATCAGTGCGGGAGTGCGCTACGGTGCATCGTATCCGATCACACCTGCGACTTCCATTATGGAAGTACTGATCGAAGAGCTTCCGAAATACAATGGCGTGTTCCTCCAGACCGAAGATGAATTGGCCGCCGCCGCGGCCGCCATTGGAATGTCCTACGGAGGCAATCTTGCGGTAACCTCGACTTCGGGACCCGGGATGTCGCTGAAGATGGAGTGCCTGGGATGGGCGACCATGGCGGAAATGCCGCTTATTGTGGTGGATGTTCAGCGGGGAGGCCCGAGCACGGGAATTCCGACGCAGGTGGAGCAGAGCGATTTGCTGCAGTCAGTTTATGGAAGTCATGGAGACGCCCCCCGGGTGGTTCTCGCGGCCCGCGATGTCGAAGAATGCTTCTCGATCTGTAAAGATGCCGCTGCGATTGCGAAGCAGTACTCAACTCCGGTGGTGATCCTGTCCGATCAGGGATTGTCGACCCGCATTGAGGCATTTGACAAACCGGACTGGAACACTTGCATCGTCGAACCAAAGCTGGATCAGGAGGCTCGGCCGGCAGATTTCGTGCCGTATCCTGCCGATGCGTTGACGCATCATGCGCCTCCGGGGTGCCGCATTGAAAGCGGGCGCTATCCTGTGATGACCGGATTGGAGCACGACACGACGAGCGGTCCCAATCCGGGGCCGGCCAATCACATGACGATGACTGCCAAACGTCGCAAGAAGTTCCAGATGCTCGAAGAGGCAACCCCGATGCCGGAAATGCTGGGTGATGATCAGGGAGATCTTTTGCTCATCAGTTGGGGCTCCTCTTTTGGCGCGACCCGTGAAGCCGTGATGCGGATGGAGGCCGAGGGCAGAAAGGCGAGCCACATGCACCTCCGCACGCTTTACCCGCTCAAGCGTGAGATCCGTAATGTGTTGGAACGATTCAAGCGGGTTTATACCGTTGAGTTGAATGATGCGGGGATCTATGGGGCCGGGCAACTCGCAACCCTGATCCGTTCCGTGACCGGTTGCGACCGCGTTCGCTCGATTGCCAAGACCGACGGCCAGACCTTCAAGGTCCGCGAGATCCTCAAAGCCGTGGCGAATGCATAACCCGGCAAATGGTGACAACATCCCAAACAGTGAGACAAGACCATGAGTGAGATTCTTTCCATAGAACCCGAAATTCAACTACCCGAAAAGATCACCAAGAAGCTATTGGCAGCCAAACAGCCGACATGGTGTCCGGGTTGTGGCGACCATTCGATATTGGCGGCTTACTTCAAACTGTTGGAAAAGCTGCAATTGCCACGCGAGAAGATCGTGACCCTTTCCGGTATCGGGTGTTCATCCCGTTTTCCGTATTTTGTGAATACGCACGGCGTGCATTTCCTGCACGGGCGCATCCTGCCATTTGCGACGGGATTGAGCCTTTCCCGCCCGGATTTACACTTGTTCGTCTTCAGCGGGGACGGGGATTGCTTCTCGATCGGAGGAAACCATTTGGATCACACCGCCCGGAAAAATCCGAACATGACTTACCTGATCATGGACAACACGGTTTACGGGATGACCAAAAAACAGACTTCCCCGACTTCGCCGAAGGGCTTTGTGTCGAAGACGGATCCCCTCGGATCAATCGACGAACCGATCAACCCGATGAAGCGCCTGATCAGCACCGGTGCAACCTTTGTGGCCCGCACCAGCTCGACTAACATTGCTCATGTCATGCAAATGCTCGAGCGTGCCCAGGCACACAAGGGATTCTCTGTCATCGAGTGCCTCTCGGAATGCACCCAGTTCAACAAGGGTTCGTTTGAGGGATTGAATCCCCGTAAGGGCGGTGAATACCGGATCATTGAAGAGAAGCGTTTCGATGGAACGCCCGAGGATGAAAACCGCCATGATGTGACCGATGAGGTCGCGGCATACCGCTTGGCCGACGAGCCCTGGCCGGGCCGGTTTGGCGTTTTCATCCAGAAAGACCGGCCGACCCGTAGTGAGGCCAGTGCGGGAATCAGTGAGCGGGTGCGCAGCCGGAATCCCGGAAAAACGGATCGGGATTTCCTCGTTGAGGCATTTGAGAGTTTCGCTTGAGGTAGTCGCTTTTTTCGCGTTTTGGGCGAATTAACGAAGCATAAGGGGTTCGAACTTTCGGGTTGAGCCCCTTGTTTTTTGTGGTATTGCTTAAGCTCTGGGATCCGGTTTCCAAGGGATGAAGCCTTATCATGGGCTTTGCCTGGCGGGGACGGGATTCAAACCCAAAGGATGCATCGATGAAATACCAAAGGATTTTTG
>JAQVLM010000181.1 GCA_028704125.1 Opitutales bacterium | reverse complement strand
CGCACACACCCGCACACACCCGCGCACGCACACACCCGCACACACCCGCACGCACACGCACGCACACGCGGATACATGGCGTATCAATATACGCCTTAATATTTATTAAGAGTAAATCATAGAGTACCCCTTTGGGGCACTCTATGATTTTTTGATTGTTCGTTTTACGAACTAGATTGGGAGAGTGCTATAAGCAGTCTGATGCGCCGTGAAACGGCTTAGGGGATGCATTTTCTGTGTCAAGCAGAAAATGTTGGGAATAAGAAGGGGACGCATATGCGCCCCTTTGTCCCCGATAGAAGATGATTCTTCATCGGTCATGATTGGATTTTTGCATGGCCTTTGTGCCATGCAGAAATCGTTGGGAGTCCGGTTCCCGGATGTCGATGTTGAGATGCTCAGCCCGTTGGAGAAGAGATGCTTAGAACTGCTACGCCTTGGCGAGCAGTTCTAAGGTTTTTGTTTCGGGAGTGATGCTTTGGATATTTGGAGCATTGTTAGATGCGATCCGGAGCGAGTAATAACCTAGTATTTATACCTATATATGAATTACATTCAAGACTATCATTTTGTTCCAGTCGTCGACTGTGCGCTAGTTGTCGATCCTTCCGTTCTGATTGTTTCGGAACGCGATGGATACTGGTCAGCAGCCGTAGAGCTGAAGACTGTCAGTTCAAAGACGAAGATGCGGATGCGATTCCGCTTCAAGGTCGGTTCTATCGGGACCAACCGGGTTCCCACGACCGATCACGTCGTTCAGGCCTTCAAGGCCTTCCGTGAGCATGCGATGCGTGCTCCGGCCATTCCCGTTCAACGTGGAGAATACCTCCCGGAGGCAGATGACTGCCCTCTGAGTTGATTTCGATTCGAGCCCCGGGTGGCGTCATGGCCCGGGGTTTTTAACCCCTAGTTAGTAATATCATGAATTCTATTCCTGTCATGTCTATTTCCGAGACTGCGAAGTCTGTCAAGGTGTCGCTGAATCGTCTGGCATACTGTTCCAATCCTGTCGTGGATACTCCGCGCTTTCACCAGGCACTGGTGAAGGCTGGACGGATTCAGCCGGATGATTCCCTCCATGTGTGCCGCGTAGGCGGCATCATGCGGAACCAGCCTGAAGTCCTTGAGGAGTGGGCGGCGGAATTTGACCGGCGTCGCGATCTGGATCTGAGCATCCGTTTGGAAGCCGACGGTATCGTTCCGCTGTATAAGTGGATCTTCAAGGGTCGAGCGATCGGCCACTTGGATTCATCCATGGCCCGGCGTATCCGGCATTCCGAATGGAAGTATCTCGGCACGATTATAGCCGGGAGCTTTTATCCCGATGATTCCCATACGGCATATGCTGTTCACGCTCTGCTCGCCTGCGGGCCGGAGAAGCGCATCGCGCAAGAGCAGTATTGCGATATCGCGTTCTAGAGTTGCCCGGCGGTTCAGGCCCGTGGAGCTGAGTGCATTCAGCTCCATGGCCGCCCTGCGGGGTTATGCTCCCGCTACCATCGGATATGGCCGCGAGCAGGTATGCTCCCGCACCTATCGATGTGGCTTCTTTTCCGGATCCCGATCGGGGTCCATTCACCCGTTGTTTTCAACCATCCATATTTCATTTTCTATGACTATCCATCTATCAAGCGTTAATCAACTGTCCTTCGGGACTATCTGCCGCGAGGCTGGCGTTAAGCCGAAGCGTCTCATCTTTTCGAAGGACATAGCGAAGGATCATCCGGAGCTTGTGGACAAGCTGCGTTCGACCAATGTGATCGGTCGTGACTGGAGTCTGGTATTGTCCAGGGTTGCCGGAGTGACATTCTGTCCGAAGGACCGGACCCGTGAGGTTCTCACGCGATTCGAGAAGGATCGCAGTCTCGCCCTTCGGATTCAGAAGGTGGACCCGGCGAGGGGATTCCTGACCCGTCCGTTGGGAGTGTTCATGGATAACCTGCAGATCGGCTATGTGCCCTCCAAGGTGGCCAGTATCTATCGCCACTGTGAGATCCGGCATATCGCCACCCTCGACGTCGGGCTGCTCTATGAGGATGCCCATTCGCTCGCCATATCGATTGCGATGCTCCTCGGGTGTGGTCCCCTTCCGGTCAAGATCAATCTCGAGACCGTACGGCGGCCGGCTCCGCAACTTGCCCCGTTCTGAGTGTTGCCCATCCGGCGCTCATCGCTCAGTGGCGTCGCGGCCCGTTTGACGGGCTGCGGTGTCGCTAAAGTCGCGTTTTGGGCGCCAAGACTTATTTGACCGCTTTGGCGGTTTGAGCGGGCTCCTTGGCTGTTTACGCAGTTTTTGGGCGACTCCGGTTGACCACGGCCAGCATTTCCCGGGCGCGGGAGACGGCGAGGCAGAAGGTGTGGCGCCAGCCGGGTTCGAGTGACTTATAGTCGTCAAAGCCGACCACGATCACGGCTTTGCAGTCCAGTCCCTTGCATCTGGGCGCCGGGAGATACGCGATCTTTCCCTTTCCTCTCTCTTCGTAGGGCACCAGAGGATAGGTACCGATCGATTCCATATTCAGGCCGGACTGGCGCAAAGTATCCAACCTGGTAAGCAGCAGAATGTCTTCCGGTTTGGCCTGGCCTTCGTTGATCCACTCGAGGGCGATGCTCGAAACCGATTCATCGAGCATACCGGTAGTGACTGCAGGTTCGATGACATCCGGCCCGATTGGCAGATCGTTGGTCTTTGATGTCGCGGTGAAGTCGATGCTCCCTTCAAGTCCGCTCTCACTGAAGGTGCGCAGGTAACTCCAAATGGGTTGGGTGTAGCGCAGCGGAGCCGGACAATCCAGTCTATGGACATCGTTGCCCATCCACTTTTTCAATGAGGCCATCGAGAACAGGGATCGATCGACGAAATACTGACGCTGGGATTCGTCACCTGCCACATAGATGGGTGCGTTATCCCAATCGATGACCAGCTTCTTGTAGAAGTCCCACCAACCGTGGCTTGTGCCATCCATTTCCGTGTTGTGGTCCTGCGCCTCGTCCACCACCAATGCATGGTAGCGCGGCTGGATGCCCTTCGCCTCCAGCAAGGCTCTCATGGCTGCGATGTAGGGGTCTTGGTTTTTGACGTGGTAGTCCGGGAGTTCCCCTTCGTATCCTATGTCAATGAGCGTTTGCCGGGCTAACTCCTCCCACGAGAGCACATCCACCGATACCTTCTTGAAAGTCTCCGGACGCAAACCCCGCACAATTGAGAAATAGTTTTTGAGAAAGTTGCACAGTGCACGGTTATACGTGAGGAACAGCAGACTACGCGGTGGGGTGTCCGGGCTGAACCAATCCATGATCAGCGCAAGGGTGCGCCGCAGCAACAGCGCGGTCTTTCCGCTTCCTGCCCCTCCGGTGATCAGCAGCCGCTGCGCATGGCTCACGTAATCGAGAATCGCAAACTGTGACTCCGCAAGGGACGCAAACCGGTGGGAAATCAGGGCCATTAAGGCTTCGGTCGCGCCTGTCGTGACTTCTTTGAAAAGTGGTGATTCAATCACCTGCGGTATCGCTTCAGGAGCGAGGTATTGTTTCACTTTTGAAAAGACTCTTTTCCAATACCCCTCGAAATCCTTGAGGTCGTTGGCGAAGAGCATTTGGTTCTTGTGGGACGCGAGATAGCTCGCTTCCACCCATGCCGCTCCCGCTTCGGGAATATTCGGCAGTCCAATGACGGCATGGACATAAGGGCGGGGGCCGTGAATTTCATCCATCTGTTTAATAACCGCCGACTGTTGTGCCGCCAATTGGGAGAACGGATCTGGTCTGGGCGGATTCTTTTTGCCCTTTTTTTTCCCGGTGGGAGCGTTTTGGGCTGGCCAGGTTCCATCGCGCCATTTTATGAGCGAATTGAAGCCTTTGACCTCAATGATCAGGATCCCTCCGTCCGGGCCAAGCAAAAGGATATCGCCCTCGCGGTTGATCTTGCGTTCATCGTCGAAGTATTGGTAGCCCCAGACGAGATACCATTCCCGTGGGTCTTTATCGAGATAATCGATCAGCGAGCGCACGACTGTGCCCTCATCCTGGTTGGCATCAACGTATTGGGAGCGAAAGGCGGTTTTAATCATATAAGCAAGGGGTAATTAGTTGTTTTCAAAATTCTGCCGACCGGATCTGGTTTTACTTTTTATCCGGCTTGTATGTGCGGAGCCGATTCTTGGCCAATTCGTCCGGATAGTAGTTGATCAACTCCGCATCAGGATGCAACTCCTCTTTCAGCGCCCGCGCATAAAATTTCAGTTGCTCAGGGTGTTTCTGCTCCTCGATTCCGCCGGTTTTCCAATCCACGATCCGGATGATCCTGGCATCGGCCTCAGCTGGATCCTTGTCGTATTGCACCAGATCCACAAAGCCCTTGATCATCACGGTGTCCTGCTCCAGATAGGAAAACCGGACTTCCACCTTCGCATGCTCAAACCATGACCACGGCTGGTGGGTTGTGTCTTTAAAGAACGCTGCCAGCAGGCTTTCAAGCTCCTCGCGGAATGGGTCCCGGTTGCAGATGTCACCCGTCAGTTTTCCAAGGCTCATTTCCCCTTTCCGGCACTTTGCAAGCACGTCCGGATGGTGGCAAAGGAACTCCATCGAGCGGTGAAACAGATCTCCCCGGAAGGCTTCGTAGCTCTGGGGTTCGGGCATCTCATATTCCCGTTCCTCCCGGCGGGTATCAATTTGCCGGAGCGGATAGAGCATCGATGAGTAGGAGGCGGTCCGGTAGTGTTTCGGGGCTTGCCATTCCGGATGGCGGGATCTTCCCAAGGCCCCCTCTGTTCCGTAATCCCTGATGAATTGCTCCACATCCTCATCGTTATTCACCCATAAAACATCATTCGATTGTTCGTCAGTATCATTGAAGTACATTTCATCCAGAAGCACGTTGAAGACATTCTCACGTTCCTGTGATTCCCGGATATTGGGTCTATTGTCCAAGTCCCTTTTCTCCGTATAGGGGGCGGAGATCATCAGAAGATCGGTTGCCCGGCTCATTCCCACGTACAGCAACCTGCGTTTTTCCATTCTGGTCGCGGTTTCGGTATCCTTGCGGATCTGGGCTGCATTGCGCTTTCCCGTGAGCATGTTAGCTGCCCATGCAAACAACTCACCTAAGACATGGGGTTGGCCGCACTCAGTGTCGCGCGGTGCAATGTACCAAACATAGTCGGCTCCGGTCATCCATACCACACGGAACTCGAGGCCTTTGCTCGTGTGCATCGTCAGGTTATTCATCCTGTCGCTTGCAGTGTCGAGCGGGAGTTGCTCCGACTCGAAGGGAATGTTGACTTTGCGATTACCCTTTGAGTCCACACCCGTGAGTGCCGTGCGGACCAGATTCCCAAACGCGGCTGGAGTGAGATCCGGCTTCAGTCGGCGTGCCACCTCGATCGCGCCAAACAGATCCGCGAGCCCCGCTATCCCTTTGCCTTGGGTTTCCTCCCTGATCCCTTTAACGATCCCTTCCCATGTTTCATGATGCCAGTCCTCACCGGTGGTCCGGTTATTCTCCAGCCCGTCGAGAATGTCCCAGAAGTAATCCTCCGGCATCGTCGGGTTGCAGCGTACCTCGACCGGCATATTCTGGTCATTGTTCCTGGTCCCTGAGAAGCATTCGAGTTCCATCTGGAAACCCCGGGTAGAGTAGGAGAGCGCGGCCGCTTCGCCATACGTCCCCAGGAAACCCTTTGCCCTGAGGTGCCGGAATATCCTCGCTGCGTGGCGAGCCCTATCCCATGGCTTTGGTGCTGTCAGGATCACCACCGGCATCCCCATCTTTCTGGTGGATGTGTAATCCCTTTCATAATTCCCGTTCTCCTGGATCCACTTTTTACACCAGTCGACGATCATGGGAGTAGAACGATGGTTAATCGACAGTTTGAGGGTGGTTATTCCCTCCAGAGCCCTCAATTTACTGAGAAACTCCGTGCTTGCCCCGCGAAACTTGTAGATCCCCTGATCCTCGTCCGCTATGGCAAAGACCCGGCACTTGGTTTGCTTGCGAAGCGCATCCACAAACTCCATCTGCGTGCGGTTGAGATCCTGCGCCTCATCAATGAACAGCCATTCCAGTGCATCCTTGGGCAAGGACGGGATGCTCTCGACTCCTGAGCGCATGAGCCGCCCGAATGTCTGGATCTGGTTGCTGCCAAAGGCCTTCTGCAGACTTTCAGTGGCATTGCGCAGGCGATCGAATTCGGCTTTCGCGCCCTTGTCATCCAGAACCTTCAGGAAGTTGCGTTCCTTCATTTCGTCGAACGACTCGCTGCCCTCCATGTGCCGGTCAGCCGCATCCACAAGTGCTGTGCTGAACGCCCCGCTGCCCTCCTTCATCAATTGCAGGGCGACCGCCAAACCAGCCTTCTTGAGGTGGATGGGCGGGTATTTCCATGGCTCCGCCTTGAGGGATTGCAGGTCCGACGCCCATGAGTGGAAAGTCGATACCTGCGCCCGCCTGAGCTGGGCCGCAATCTTTTCCTCCGCGCCCTTGGTTGCCGCCTGCAAGCGTGCCCTCAACTCATTCGCCGCGTTGTTGCTGAAAGTGATCGCGGCGATCTTATGCCCGGTGCCCCCTCTACTGAGCACCTCCAGCAGCGAGGCCACCAAGGTTCGGGTCTTTCCGCTGCCCGGCCCTGCCAATACCTGAAGTGGCCCCGGAAAACTGGACAGGAGGGCAAGCTATGAACACACTACCAAAAAGGAGAAAAAAGCATGTCCAAGAAACGCCGCTCATTCAGTGCCGAGTTCAAAGCCAAGGTTGCCCTGGAGGC
>JAQVLM010000180.1 GCA_028704125.1 Opitutales bacterium | reverse complement strand
GATCCGTTCATGGTTCTCGCCGACTACGCGGCATACTGTGAGGTGCAAACCCGTGTCTGTGAAACCTACAAGGATCCGGTGAAATGGACCAGAATGGCGCTGCTGAACACAGCCCGGATCGGGAAGTTCTCCAGTGACCGCACCATCACGGAATACTGCAACGATATCTGGCACATCGATCCCATCCGCATGTAATCCCCGTTGATCATGAATCCTCCACGCTGTCTGGCAGTGTTTGCACTTGCTTCCGTGCTCCTTCACGGGAGCAATGCGCAAGCAGCTGATGACATGGGGGTATTCGCCGGAATCCATCCCGGGGAAGTGCTCGAGTATTCGCTGGGTTGGGGCCCCTTCAGTGTTGGGGAAGGCGTGTTGTCCGTTCAGCCTGATGTCGAAGTGGACGGCATCCCTTGCCACCACCTTTGCCTCACCGCTAAAAGCAACTCATTTGCCGACGCGTTTTACAAGGTGCGGAACGAATACCACTCCTACATCGACAAAGACAAGGGTCGGGTGATCCGTTACCGCATTCAGCAACAAGAAGGGCGAACGCAACGGGACGCGGAAGTCCGCTTCGATTGGGAGAATCTGACGGCCACTTATCAGCAGGACGGTAAGCCACCGCGCGATCCTGTCGTGCTCAATGGTGAAACCTGGGACCCTCTATCGGTCGTGTTCCGGTTCAGGAGTTTCAATGCCGGGGAGAACGAAACCGTTGTTATTCCGACCACCGATGGGAAAAAGCTCTTTGCGATGGAGATCTCGGTCGTCCGCCCGACCGAGACAAAAGTTCCGGCCGGGACGTATTCCACCATTCTCGTTAGACCGGACACCAAAGACATGAAAGGGGTTTTTGAGAAGAGCAAAAACTCGAAAATCAACATGTGGTATACCACCGATGCGTTCCGGTATCCGGTGCTCATCAAGAGCAAGGTGATCGTCGGTTCTTTCCGGGCCGAGTTGAAGAATGCGCGCCGCATCGAAACCACTGCCACAGAGTAGCCATGGTATGGCATTTCATGTTCGCCGCATGAGCAAATCCGATGACAAATCGGCCGGAGTTTCCGCTTCGGAATGGGTTGTCAGGCAATGGATCACTCCGGCTCTGATAGCGATTTGGCATGTCTTCGCGGGAGTGGCAGCGTTTCCAGATTTCAATTTGGCAGAGCTCGCATGGGTTTTCCTGGTTCCATGGGCTATTTGGGCGGCCCAGGGGCCTTCCCTAAGGCGTTTCCTTTTTGCCGCATGGCTATCGGATGCGGTTCGGTGGTTTCTGCTGCTTTTCTGGCTCAGGCACGTTACCGTCATGGGAACGCTTGTTATTGCTGCTGTCCTTTCAGGGTTTTCCCTTGGGTGGTTTGCATTGCTCCACCTCTCGATCCCAAAACTGTCCCGGTCCGGTCCCGGGCTCCGCATAGCGGGCTATGCGGGTTTGGCCGGATTATGGGTTCTGGTTGAATGGATACGGACCCAACCATGGGCTTTGCCATGGGCCCCGCTGGCCCTGAGCCAATGGCAGCGCCCCGCCCTTCTCGGATTCACTTCAGTCACCGGCGCATGGGGCCTTTCGTTTCTGATTGTCACGGTGAACGTGGTTCTTGGCGTTCAATTCTCGACATGGTTGACGCGATCCACGGTTCGGCCATTCCGCCGCCACCTTCCGGAAACCCCGATGGCGCTGCTCAGTATCGCCGGAATTGCCGCTTTGTCACTTTTGGGCGGCCATGGCAATGATGACTCCACCTTAGTAAAAATTGTTCTGGTTCAGCCCCATCAACCGGCAGTGCGCGAGTGGACGGTTCCTTTCATGTATGAGAGTGTCGAACGCCACTTCGAGGAAGCAAGTCGCGCTGCAAACCTCGATGGAGATTGGATGGCGTGGCCGGAAGGTGCGCTTCCATGGCCCCTCAGTGGACCAAACGCCATCGATCATGAGGTCTCCGAATGGGTGGCTTCCACCCTTCGAAGACCTCTGCTGGCGGGAAACCGGGGTTATATCGACACCTCAATGGTAAACGCAGTTTACCTGTTTCATGGCGATGGAACGAAGGATCCTTCCCTCTACGCCAAGCGAATTCTGGTTCCTTTTGGAGAATACATTCCCTTTCGCAAAGCGCTCAAATGGGTCGACACTATTGTTCCGATGGGAGACGGGTTTGTCGCGGGCAAAACAGCGACGGTATTTCCGGTCGAACACAACAACAGGTCCATTCCAGTGGCCCCGCTTATCTGTTATGAAGACTGCTTCCCCTCCCTCGCCCGCAAGAGTGTGCTCGCAGGAGCGGATGTGTTCTTTGTCGCCACTTATAACGTCTGGTATGGGGAGGAACACGGAGCGTACCAACATGCCGCCCATTCTGTATTGAGAGCCGCCGAGAACCGGCGACCCGTTTTTCGTTGTGGAAGCGCTGGATGGAGCGGCTGGATCGATCAAAACGGAGTCATACGAGAAGTCCTGACAGACGACAGCGGTTCCATATACTTCCGCGGTTCTGGCACAATTCAAGTGGGAATCCCGTCCGATCCAAAACTCACATTCTACACCCGATTTGGAAATTGGTTTGTTGGTCTGGGTGCTCTCCTTTTCTTTGGGTGGGCCTTTGTTCTGTACAGGTATCCTGTAAAAACTGCGCCTGATCACCAATCAAGAGCCGGTTGACGGCTCCCCTTCGGGAGGCGCATCCGGAGCATTCCCGCCATCCGTGGACTGTGATGCTTCAATAGGTCCGTCCAATGCGTTCCCGTCTGACTCCACATCAGCATCAGCAACCGGATCTGACGATGGACCTGTTTCATCCGGTGCGGGCGCCGCACTCGCATCGTCTGACTCCGAAAGCGGAAGGGGCACCACTTCGATTTCCTTCTCCTCAGCATTGAAACGCGAAGGATCCCACATTACGCGGAAATAACGCATGTGCCGCGTACCGTAATGCTGCCACACCACCTTTACCTGATGCGGAATCGTCTCCTCGAGACTGACCTCACCCGAAAACCCGTGATCCTTCACTTCAACGGTCTCAGCGGTTTCGTCCACGTAGACGAAGACACTACCGGAGGACAATCCCGGAACGCGACCCCGGTATTGCAGGGTATTGGATGGAACAATCCAGGTTTCATCCTCAAAGATGAATTCCGGCTGGGTCTCAAGCTGCACGGGGTCGATGGACACTGGATTGTCCATTCGAATCGCAAATGTATTGCGGTGAAAGACATCTCGACCACGGCGCACCACAATGGAAAGCGGGTTGTTCATGTAGCGCAAATGCACGTCTACACTAAAGGACTCGCCATTCCTTTGTACAGGAAGCGGGTTCTCGTAGCCGTCGTAAACCGTCAGGGTGACATCCTCAGGCAAGCGAAGGGCTCCCGAAAGCCGGAGATTCGGCACAGTGGTCTCATAGAATCCCGTTTCGCGGCAATCCACGCTCGTTGCTTCAATCACGGAACCATTTTCGATCAGTAGGGGCGTGACCGTTTCGACCTTTGTGGGGAGTACCCACTGCAAGCGGATCAATTGCTTCTCGAAACCAGGATCGTTACTCTCGACGAAGACGTTGATCGGGGTTGAATCCTCAAGAGTCACCCTCCGGACAACTTGCCCATTCTCCGGGTAATGGAGGGTGGGGACACGATTCTGGAATACGAGGCAAAACGCATCGTCGGCAAGTGCCACGGGGATTGCAAGATTCACGGTCGGTTGGTTCACCAACCAAATACCCGACGGAGACACAACCCCACAGAATGCCGCCTCGTTTATTGGTGATGAGACGACCACAGGTTGGTCATGCGTTGCGGTTCCGGCCGCGAAAAGAGGAGGAATGGAAGCGATCAGTGCACAGCCCGTGTATGCCATGAACCGGATAATCCTCGGTCTGAATCCTTTCATCATCGCATTCATGGGTTAGTATGGGGTGGAGTGAACACATAGTGCCCTGACACATTTCCCAAACGGGTGCGACACTGAACCTTCACCGCAAGAGATCCACCGCCTTCGAATTCAAGAGACGTGCGGAATCGTAATTTCTCGGGTGACGGCAATCCCGATACGATCTCCCAACTTACATCGCTGATCCATTCGAATGGGGCGGAGTATACGGGAGTCAACTGACAGGAGTATCGCCAGCGATCGGGTTCTGAGCCCGGATTCCGCTTGAATTCGATGCGAGCCATTGGTTTCCCTTTGGCATCCCGCAGGACAATTGTCTCCACAAATGATAAATCATCTGGAGCAGGGGCCTCTTCTAGATCCATGGGAGGAAGAACTATCGGATCACTAGCCGACGGAACCACAACCGGTGCTATCGATGCCAATCCGTGATCATCCACAACCGAGTAGTGAATCTCGGGACGGAGTGCGCGGATGGGGTAGCGATGCTGGAAGCGATACGGGGGTCCATCCGGTCCCGTATTCCAATCCACAACTTTGGTTTCCCCATCCCCCCAATCGATACGGGACTGGGACACCTCCCCGTCGGGATCATATGAGCCCGCATCCTCGAGAATGGCCTCGTAGGCATCATCCACCCGTTCCCACCGCACAATTCTCACTTTTGGAAGAGGAGCAAAACGTTGGGTCGTTCCAGGCCAAGCCATGTCGTAGTCCCACGTTCCATCATCCCGGGACAAGACCAACACGAATGGTTTGGAGTTGTCCTCCGATCCGCTCCCGAAAACGATGGACTGCGCGTCGCTGACCGGAACGCCTTCCTCGGATCCAGGTTCAAATAGATACAGTGCATGATCACCAGTCTCTTGCCGTGCACAAGACAACAATGGGGTAACCACGATTGCACCCTTGTCTCCTTCGCTCAGAATCAGATTTGGCCGGTGCATGGCTTCCCCTCCCGCCATCCACGTGACTCCTGGAGCGTCATCGGCATCAATTCCGATTGGCGTGATCTTCAGATCATAGCATCCCGGTTTAGCGGTAAACAGCCATACGGGTTTGCTGCGTCGATCGTGGTTTTCGAATACGGTGAGGTCCCCAATGGTCACCTGGCCGGCTGAAGGAACATCCAAACGCTTCGACCACAGTGTTTCGGGTTCACTCGTGGAGTCGATCCATTTTACCGGAACGGCATCGTACACTTCCGGGCGCTTGGTGAAGCGATCCCAATAGGTCCGCGTACCAACAATGATCATTCCCATGAGGAGCAACAGCAAAACCGAATTCAGTACAATGCGCCCTGCTCCCGGATTCCGAATGACGTAGGCTCCCTCCTCTGATTCATGGACCCGGGATATTGATTCCCTCATCAACGCCAGGGCTTGATCCGGACGAACGCGGTCGCCGTCCGGCGCATCCAGCCCCCATAAAACCACCACTCTGCGCCGCCCGTCGGAATACTCCCGGATTCGGTAACAGTCCGGATGCTTCCGTGGATCGGGGAGATGGAACTCTCGCAACAACGTCGCATGTAAATGGCGAATCCCTCGTTCCTGATTCCTCAGACTGTCGTATTCCGCGACTTCAGAAACAAAATCCTGCAAGATGTCACGGGAAGTCAAAGGCAGTCGGATTCTTCCAATGTCCCGACCGTCATCGAGCTCGTAAACCCATTGTCCTTTGGTTTCCCCTTCCCTGAACTTTGGCAGGGTTGTCGGGAATATCTGCCTCAGGTAGTCCTGTTCATTCACGACGGAACGGGTTCCCATCATAAACCGGGACGCGGGCCAGTCCGAATGAATCAAATACCCGGAATCGGACAGGTCTAGTCGGAAAGTCATTGGAATAGGAAGAGGCTCAGATGATCGTCACTTCCGCCAAGCAATTCCATCGCCATCGAACGATCAAAGGAAGGGACGTTACACGGAAGATGATTCAGTTGATCCACTTTGCAATATGGGCACTTGATCGTCAACCGATAAGTCTCCGGTGTTGGAGGTCCACTTCTCGCGCTCGTGGGATGACCGGATGATTTGGCCCGATCATGGACGATTAGGGTCCAAACATCGAACGATCATCCCGCATTTTCGGGCGACCCATTGTTGCGATGCATTCTCAAAAATGCGGTTTTTTCCGCATTCGCAGATTCCATTCATCCTGCCCCATCCCAAGGGTGACCATTTTCATCGAAATCTCAGCCCGTTAAAGCTATTGGAATTTTCGCGCTATCAACCCGTATCCCATGTGCAATCAATGCTTTATGAAATACATATTCTGCGGAATCAAAAGCGGACTTTTTTCTCCACTATTATACGCACGTATCATTGAGATCCGGGCCCTTGGTCAGACGATGGTTCTTTCAAGTTTGATCGGTTGAAATGGGCCATCAAAATACTAATATCGGCGGGATTCACGCCGCTGATTCTAGACGCCTGCGCCAAAGTTTCCGGTCGAATACTCTGAAGTTTGATCGCGCTCTCCTTTCGCAACCCACGAAAAGCGAGAAAATCAAATCCTTCCGGGATCCGGATCCGATCCAGGTTTTTGAATTTCTGAATCGTGCGTTGCTCACGATCAAGGTAACCACGATAGCGCGTCTGGTAGTTCACCTCGTCCTTCACGGTAACCGGTTCGGTTGCAAATTCGGGACAGATGGATAAAAGATTCTCCCCCCTGCGGACAGCATCCCCAATGGATCCATTCTGCCAACGCTCACTTTCGATCTTCCGGATCCAGGTACGAATCGAATCATTCATCCCCAGCATCCGCTTCAGTCGGTCATCGGGGACCAATCCATATTCCTTTGAAATGTCTGCCAAGCGCCATTCTGCACTACCGAAATTCAACAACAGCCGATGCTCCGCGCGACTGGTAAACATCCGG
>JAQVLM010000179.1 GCA_028704125.1 Opitutales bacterium | reverse complement strand
ATTAATGATCCGGAAAACCTCTGTGATTGGCCGCCCCGCGGCATCCTTTTCGGTCCACCCGGTCAGCCGCTCAGCAATCAAGTTCATCCATACAACCCGGCCTTGGCTATCGGCACTGATCACGCCATCCCCGATCGAGCGCAGCGTAGCCAATAAGCTCTCCCGTTCCTGCCACAATTCGTTGGTGCGGGCGCGGACCTGCTGCTCGAGATACTTCCTTCGATAAAGCAGCATCGCCACAACGACCGCCAACCACATCGTCACGGTCGAACCCACCAGAATCGCCATCAGGCCATAGGTTCTGGATGAGGCGCCCATGCCCAACACCGTCTCAGACTCCATACGCAACACCCATGCCTGCCCGAACAGAAACAACGGTCGATTCAAAGCCGACCACCCGGGTCGCATCATCGCCCGCCACGACAACGGACTCCACTCGGGATGCCCCGCAAAAGCACCACCCGATGAATCTCCCTGTTCCGAGCGGATCGCCTCAACCCGAACCCTTGGGATCCAATCCTCTCCCAATAGCTCATGAATCGCTTCATCCACATTCAAAACAACACCAATTACGCCCCGCAATAGCCTTTGGTCCCCGTTCGTTCCAAAAACAGGACACACCACAATGCGCATCGCCTCCTTCAGATGCCCCTCATGTTCCAAAGCCAACTCATCGCTCATTGTAATCAATCCGGTCTGAACAGCCTCCAATACTGCAGCCTTTGCGACCGCACTGTTGCCTATGTCCCAGTTGATCATCGAAAGATGGGCTGCTTCAGGCACAACATACTGAATCGGAAACGAGCCTTGTGCCCATCTTCCAAGCCCGGAAAGCCCGCCTTCCAACGATTCATTCGCTGCACCTCCTCCGGACGTGTCCTCGAACGCAACCCAAAACACCGAATGAACCACTCCCTCGTGCAGAATCGGCAAGGCAAACGAAGCGAACTCCTCACGATCGACAAATTGGCTTGAGTCAAAAAAGCGCTTTAATCCGCCCAACTGATGGATCCTGAGATCATCGAATGCTTCCTGAATCTGCAGATGCTTGGATGAAGCGATTGCCCGAAAGGACTCCTGATCATTTCCGGATGCGATTTCGGCTATCACCCAACTGGCGATCAGCGTCGCAACCAAACCGAAACAAACAATCAGAATCACCTCCGCATAGGCAAAACGCTCCCGCTTCGCAGGCTTCAGTTTCTCCCGGTGCAACAGAAAAACCCCACCCCACAAAAGAATCCCAAGCTGAACACAAGCAGCAACACCGGATAAAACCCACGCCCAACGGCGCGCCTCCGACCAAATAGCAGGATCCCACTCGATTCCCACAACCCAAACGGAAGCATCCCCATTACCTGGTTCCAAAAGAGCCAGCGAGTAGAGCTCTGTGCCCGCGGCGCCGTCGCGCTCTACCATCCGCCCTTTTTCGGGCAAAACAGCATTCGAACCAAGGATCCCCGTTAGATCCGGCTTCTGGCTCAACCCATCATCTCCGCCCGAAACCGCTTCCAGTAACCAATTCCCGTCCCGCTGTGATGCGACAAAAACCCGCTTTGCTCCAATGACTGTCTGATACCGCGAGAAGTAATGCGATAGGCGTTCGCTCTCCGCAGCTTCAAGCGATCGTCCGCCAAAGGAATAATGGTCAGTCTGCTCGAAACATATCACCCTCGCCAATGTGACCGCTTGAGTCCGCGCATGCCGGTTGAGCGCCTCCCGGGAGAAGCCGCAATACCAGAACCCACCTGCCAATGAAGCCCCCAATACGACCACAACCGCAGCAACAAAGGCCCACACCGTCACTCGCAACCGGAACCTTCGCTTGTGACCTGCGGCTGTCTTTTGGGGAGCGGACTCCATGCTTTTTGGATGGGGGTATGCTAGGAATGAATGCCAATGTTAGCCGTTATTGACCAACAAACATCGATTATCGGCGGTTTTTGGCGATTCGTGAATCCTTTTTTCACACTAAATACAAACGCCTGAAACATGCAAATTGACTCGCCTGTTAAACCAGCGCAAACACCCGCTTCCATTCACAGCGGATCAATCCGTGTGCAACTCAGGCTGAAGGGAATCCCAACCGATCGAGGCTCCCCCTTGAAGAAGGAACAAATCGCTGCGGGCATCCAAAATCCGGAGCGACTCCACCGTAAAAGTAAAAAACTCCGTATCCACATGGGAAACGGAGTTTCATCCCGATGGGACGCTCCCATCAAATGACGGGACATCCGCACAGTAGGCACAGCCTTGGCGAGTGCCCGTATGGCTGCGAGAAGATCAGTCCACGAAGCAGAAACGGGCCTTGGAAGGCCTCTCGATGTTCTCCACCTTGAAACTGTCCGGATAGTTCACGACCCGGGCCACCAAGACCTTGTAAACCAGCTCAGCGTTATCCGGCTGCCCAATCGCATCCGCAACGGTTTGAACATCCAAGAAACTTCCCTCCCGGCTTTTCATACAATCATCCACCTGCTTCTTGAGGTCCAGAATCGAAGACGCCGCCTTCTTTCCAGCTTCAACTCCCGGTTGATGGTAAGCATTGATATTGACCAAATGAGCGTAGAAACCCACCGCGCGCTCAAACAGGGCGATCAGCGCTCCAACCGTTTCAGGATCAACCTGCCTCGCCGTGATGGTGATAGACTCCCGCCCCTTTTCAAACAACGCATCGCGGGTTCCCAGATAGAAACCCTGGAGGAAATCTCCCGATGTCGTGGAAGGCTCCACATCAACCGAAAAACCCTCACGCTCGCGCAAGACCTCAATAAAGACCACAAAGAAGTTGTGTAACCCCTCGCGCAACTGCTGCACATACGCATGCTGGTCCGTGGAACCTTTGTTCCCATAGACCGCGATTCCCTGGTTGACCAGCTTGCCGTCCAAGTCGAGTTCCTTCCCGATGGATTCCATGATCAGCTGCTGCAGATACTTCGAGAAGAGCACCAGCCTATCCTTGTAAGGGAGAACAACCATGTCCTTCGATCCACGACCATCGGTCAGGTAATACCACATCAAGGCCATCAGAGCCGCGGGGTTCCGCGCAGTCACCGGACTACGCGTCAGTTCATCCATTGATGCGGCCCCTGCAAGCATCCTCCGGATCTGAATGCCCTGCAAAGCTGCCGGCAGGAGACCAACCGGACCCAGTTCACTGGTGCGCCCACCAACCCAATCCCACATGGGAAAACGGTCCAACCACCCATTCGCGCTGGCATAGCTGTCCAGCTTACTTCCGACTCCGGTCACCGCAATCGCATGCTTCCCGAAATCCAGGCCCGCTTTTTGGTAAGCATACTCGGCTTCGAGCATACCATTGCGGGTCTCGGGAGTGCCACCGGATTTCGAAATCACCAGGCAAAGGGTCTGCCCCAGAACCGGCCGGAGCTCGGACAGCACCAGATCGATTCCATCCGGATCGGTGTTGTCGAAGAAATACACCTTCATCGGATCGCCCGATGGGTCTTGCAAAGCCTGGCTCACAAATTGCGGTCCGAGTGCCGATCCACCGATACCGATGACCAGCAAGTTACGGAATGGACCTCCCTGACCCTTGAGTTCCTTCTTGTGGACTCGTGCCACTAGCGATTCGATCCGGTCCACCGTATCCTGGATCTCCTTGCTCAACTCAGCCGAAGGCGCTACCGCAGGATTCCGGAGCCAATAGTGACCGACCATGCGATTCTCATCCGGGTTGGCGATTGCTCCGGCTTCCAGCTCTTTCATTGCACCGAAAGCGGCCTGCATGCGCGGTTCCATATCCGACATAAACCGCTCGGGATAGCGAACCCGGCTCAGATCAAGGCTCAGGCCCAGTTCGGAAAAATAAAAAAAACGAGAATCAAACGTGTTCCAGGTATTCATGTTGTGTTGAGGGTTGCCGACCCACACCACCCGGGTACATGAAACACCCGGATAATCATGGGAAGGACGGTTCCACATTGGATAAAAGAGACTTGAAAACCGCTAGGCAACTGTCAATTTCGGTGCTGAAAGCACGCACTTTTTTCTATTCCGCTCAGCGCGCCGCTTCTCTTCATGGTATTTGATCTCAACAGCTGGCTCAAGGCCCTCCTCTTCTCCACCTCGGATCCGCTTGATATCAAGCAAATCCAGTGGGTCTATCATCGCGTCCGGGAGCAGTCCATTCAATCCTCGGAATCCCGGAGCGATACCGACGACTCATCATCCAAAGAAGCAGATTCGCCACCCACATCCGATGGCGGGGCAGATGGGAACGGTCCGGATTTTGACGGCTTTCCGGTTCTGTTGACTTCCGCTGCCATCCGCGACGGCTTGGACGCCCTTGAAAAGGAATTTGAAGAACGCAACGAAGTCTACCGCCTCGTCAAAACGCCGCAAGGATACCGTTTATGCGTGGCGCCTGAGTATGGCGAATGGGTAAGGGCACTCCGGGGAGAAACCAAGCCCCTGAAACTGAGCCAGGCCGCATTGGAAACACTCGCTATCGTCGCATACCGCCAGCCCGTCACCCGGGCAGAAATGGAACGTATCCGCGGCGTATCGGTGGACAGTGCCCTCTCCCGTCTCGTCGAACTCGAGCTCGTGGTCTCCACGGGACGCGCCGAGCTCCCGGGTCGCCCGCTCCAATATGCCACAACCGATCGCTTTCTCGAGTTTTGCGGACTTGAATCCCTTTCCGACCTTCCGACATCCGATATTCTATCCAGACAGCAAATTGACGACTGGGTCGACCGGCAGGACGGCGGGGAATCCGGACCCGAGCAGGAAACCCTCGGTTTGCAGTTCCAATAAACCCATAGCTTCAATCGTCCTTCAGGTCATTTCGCCACACCCGCCATTACTATGAATGATTCACTCGAAACCCTTCGAAACGAGGTCGATACCCTTGATCGTTCCCTTGTTGAACTCTTGAACCGCCGGGCGGAGGTCGCCCAAAGGATCGGCCACATCAAATCGCAATCCGGTGCCTCAATCTATGATCCCACCCGTGAGGAAATTGTCTATGAACGGGTAGGACAACTCAACAACGGACCACTCGATCCCCGTTCCATCCGGGCCATCTACCGCGAGATCATCTCCGCCGCCAAGGCACTGGAAGGCCCCACGCGCATCGCCTACCTTGGACCACAGGCGTCGTTCACCCAACAGGCGGCCATGGGTTGTTTCGGCTCCAGCATGGAATACCTCGCAGTGTCCTCGATCCCGGAGATCTTCTCTCTAGTCGAAAACCGGCGCGTTCATCACGGGGTAATCCCGATCGAAAACTCAACCGATGGAATTGTCCGGCACTCGCTCGATATGCTGGTCAACAGCGATCTCTACATCGTCAATCAGGTTTACCTCAACATTGAACACTGCCTCATGTCACGATCGCCTCTCGACAAGATCCGGATGGTTTGTTCGAAAGACCAGGCACTCGGGCAATGCAGAGAGTGGCTCAGAACCAATCTTCCCAATGCGAGCCAAAAAGAAGTCGAAAGCACCTCACTCGCGGTTCTCATGGCGAGCAAGGAAGATGGGGTGGCCGCCATCGGCAGCCGGGTGGCGTCCAGCCTTTACAATGTTCCGATCCTGGCTCAAGGCATACAGGATAAATCCGACAATGTCACCCGGTTCCTCGTAATCGGAAAAGAGCCTACCGGCCCCCTTGGTGAAGGCCGGGACCGGACCAGCATCGTCGTCTCTCTCGTCGACCGGGTGGGAGCCCTTGAATCAACCCTCAATGCCTTCTCCGAAAACGGAATCAACCTCTGCAAAATCGAATCCAGACCCACACGGAGGAAAAGCTGGGATTATTACTTCTTCATCGATTTCATTGGCCACTATCAGGATCCACAAGTGCAAAAAGTCATGGAGAGCCTCTCAGCCCAGTCCCCCTTCGTCAAGTGGTTGGGCAGCTATCCCAACACCCAACTGGCGGGCATCTGAAAATTTGCTTTGACCTTTCAAAGCCGTAACGCAATTAACCCGAAATGGCATTTTCTCAAACCCTTGGAA
This sequence comes from Opitutales bacterium, assembly GCA_028704125.1. Taxonomy (GTDB): domain Bacteria; phylum Verrucomicrobiota; class Verrucomicrobiia; order Opitutales; family JAFGAQ01; genus JAFGAQ01. The sequence continues at coordinate 825 of JAQVLM010000179.1, read as the reverse complement.
AGGCAAACCCCATCGTTCGGAGAGCCTTGGAAGATCCTATTACCAAAGAAAGGCTTCGTTACGCGCCTTTCTATTTGCCGTTTGAAAAACAAACGGGTTCGAGGGTTTGGCTCAACGGACATGAAATGGTCATGCTCGCGAGCAATGAGTATCTCGGGTTGAGTGAGCATCCCAAGATCATCGAGGCCGGAAAAAAAGCCTTCGATCAATGGGGAAGCAGCACAACTGGAGCCCGCATCTCTAACGGCTCAAGAGCCTGTCACGTCGAGATTGAACAGAAGGTCGCCCAGTTTCTCGGCAAAGAAGACTGTCATGTGTCCTCCGCCGGATACATCTCCTGCATGTCCGCACTGGCTACCTTCGCCCAAAGAGGGGATCTGATCCTCGCGGACAAAAACATCCATTCCTCTCTGGTAACCGGAATGCGCTTGTCGGACGCCCGCATCGAGCGATTCATCCACAACAACCCCGGGGATTTGCAGGAAATCCTGGCGACCGAAAAACCGGAAACTGCAAAAATCATCACCTTTGACGGCATCTATTCCATGGAGGGTCATTTGGCTCCCGTCCCCGAGTTGGTTCAGCTGGCCAAGACCTACGATTGCTTCACCGTGATGGATGATGCGCACGGTTTTGGAGTCATGGGCCCGCAAGGCAGGGGAACCGCAGCCCATTTTGGATGCACAGATGACATCGATATCATTTCCGGAAGCTTTTCCAAAGCGCTTTCCAGTATCGGTGGATTCGTGGCTGGCAGCAAACCGCTCATCGAATACCTTCGCACGCATTCCAAACAGACCATTTTCAGTGCGGCGATCACTCCGT
>JAQVLM010000178.1 GCA_028704125.1 Opitutales bacterium | reverse complement strand
CATCTGGGCTTCTTCGGGTGCAAGGGTTTCACCTTTGAGCTGCTTGAGAAGGGTATCGGATGGGATCGAAACGTAGGCCAGATGGGAGAGCATGGCGGCAATCTGGATCTCCCACGTATTCTCGACACCCATTGCCTCCGCGAGTTTAACGGCGAGGTTGCGGATGCGGGTTGCGCGGCTGAACGCAAGCGGGTTCGTGAGCGAGAGGATCTCGGTCATCACATCGATGCTGCCGGTGAGGGTTTTTTCAAGGAGTTCCCTTTCTGCAAAGACCAGGTTGTATTGGTGGATGGCGTCTTCCAGAACCCCGAGAAACTTATCGGTGGCGATGGGCTTGTTGAGGAAGCGGAAGATTTCACCCTCATTAATTGCCCGGATGGCCGTATCCTGGTCGGCATATCCCGTGAGCATGATGCGGATCGATTCAGGAGCGAGTTCCCTAGCTTTTTTTAGAAACTCGACGCCGTTGGTTTCGGGCATACGCATGTCGGAAACGATGACGGCATAGGGTCCGTTCTGCTCGATGAGCCGGAGCCCGTCAGTGGCGCTGGATGCCGTGTTGAGGTCATACTTGAGCCGCAGCACGCGACGGAAGCTCTCAAGGACGTTCATTTCGTCATCTACGCAGAGGATTCGGGCTTTCATTTGGCTATGATTTATGAGGTTAAGGTGTGTTGGAGTGTATGGTTTTGACTGATCAGTTTCCGGAGGAGGAATCTTGATCGAAAAGGCTGGAAGTCATCATCCAAGCGTGAATCTTGTTGGTAAGGTCGTATCGATGGATGATGTCCGGATCAAACAGGGAGACGTCGATAGGCGAACCAGGAGTCTGGTTATGGCTGACGACATCGGCCACGTGCACGACTGTTGGCATCCCGATCTCGTCCGTAGCGGTGAGTGAAGGTTGATGGTGGCACATGACGGTATTGACCACGGGAATCGGGAGGCCCCAAATCGAAAGCAGTGCGGCTCCGATCTCGGCGTGATCGACTTCAAATGTATCCCGTTCGTTGATGATCGTGTGGTTCGAGTCGGGATCGTTGTCCGGAATCTTGTGGATGTAGTCTTTGAAGTGCGAGATCAGCACCAGTCTGCCAATGTCGTGGAGGAGCCCGGCAGTGAATGCGGACTCGCGCATTTCGCGGTTCCAGCCGAGCCACTTTGACAAATCGTAGGCAAGGAACGCGACCGAAATCGAGTGGCTGGAGAATCGATCCAGAACGTCTTCGGGGCAAGTCCTGCGGAAAGTGGCATTGACGATGCCCGTCACCAGAACAAGGGATCGGATCACATCCGTGCCGAGCATCATGGCGGCTTGTGCGATGTCGGTGATGGAGCCGCGGAAGCCGAAGAAGGCCGAGTTTACAAGGTGAAGGATCTTTGCGCTGATCGCCGGATCGGTTTTCACGATATCCACGACTTTTTCCATGGAGGGATCGGAAATCCGGAACTCGCGGCTGAGTCTATCGTAGACCGTTGGAGGGCTTGGCAAGTTCTTGATGGAAGCCAGCAGTTTCTGGATGCGTGGATTGCGCAATTCGCCGAAAACCCGGATGGCGACGTTGATGGATTCCTCAAGCAATTCGAGATTACAAGGTTTGTTGAAGTATTGATGCGCCACATTCATGGAGTTGAGGATCATGGCGCGATCGGAGTATCCGGACAGGATGTAGCGGATCGTTTCGGGGTATGTGTCGGATACCTTGTTGAGTAGTGCGACTCCATCCATTCCCGGCATGCGGATGTCAGATACAATCACATCGCACGGATGCTTCTCGAGCATTCGGAGTGCTTCTTCGCCGCCGGTGGCGTAGCGCACCACCCAGTTTTTATGGCGATAAAACCTGCGCTTAAAGGCATCCAGAAGGTTTTGTTCGTCGTCTACAAAGAGGATTTGGATTGAAGACATGGTTGGAGGGATTGAGGTTTGGAACAAGATAGTCGAAAGGGATTTCGTTTTGGGCGCAAAAAGCTAGTGTTGAGGTTCCGTGTCAGGGGGTTCTACTATTGGAGGTTCCGGTTGCACCAGTGGGAGCTCGATCCTGAATACAGTACCCTCTCCGGCCTTGGAGTCAAAACTTAGCTTCCCGTGGTGGAGCCGGGTGACGACATCGTAGGCGATGGTAAGTCCTTGGCCAGTTCCTTTGCCGACATCTTTGGTGGTGAAAAACGGTTCGAATACGCGGTCCCGGATCTTGTCGGGTATTCCGGGCCCGGTATCGGAAATGCGGATGACAACGGATGCTTCATCCTTGCGTGTGGCAATGACGATTTTTCCGCGGTTTGAGAGCCCCTTGTTAACCGACTCACCAATCGCCTGTGCCGCATTGACGAGGATATTCAGAATCGCCTGGTTAAGTTGGGTGGCCAGGCAAGGAACCAAAGGAAGCGATGAATCGAGGTCCGTTTCAATGTCGGCTACGTATTTCCATTCGTTCCTGGATACGGTGACGGCGTTTTCGAGCGAATGGTTGATGTCCACCAGTGAGAAACCCGCGGCACTCGGATGGGAAAACTCCTTCATCGCGCGCACGATCTCGGAGATGCGCCGGACGCCATCGGTTGTCTGGGAAATGGCTTCCGGCATTTCCTGCCGGAGGAAGTCCACGTCCATGGGCTCCACGGCCCCGGCGATCCGGTTAATCATCTCAGGCCCGGCTTTGGCATGGGTTGAAGCCGATTTGAAATCGGACAACACATTCATGAGCGGGCCGATTTGTTCACACACATCGTGGAGAAACCGGATGTTGTCACCGATGAATTGGACCGGGGTGTTGATCTCATGGGCGATCCCTGCGGCGAGTTGCCCGATCGCCTCGAGTTTCTGGGCTTGCCTCAGTTGCACATCCATGAGCTTGTGCTTCTCCTCATCCAGTTTCCGGCGTGTGATGTCCGTGAGGATGCCTTGCAGATGGGTGATCCTTCCCAGAGGGTTGCGCAACAGTTTGCGCCGGTCCTCTATCCACCGCACGATACCGGAGCGTGTCGTTATGCGGTATTCGCGGACCATCTCGCGGATCCCATCGTTCACCATGCTTTCGTAGTCGGTCCGGATGCGCTCCCGATCCTCCTTGTGGATGAGGTCGAAGAAAGACACCTTCCCATCGTAGAGTTCCATGGCGGTGTAGCCGAACTGAAACACGTTTTCGGAAATGAATGCGATTGGCCAGTTTTGGGAGCATTCAATGAGAAGCGCGATCGAGGTGCTATCGTTGACGATGGATTCGAGTTGGACCAGTTTGCGTTCCAATGATTTTGGCTGAGTGATGTCCGTGCGCTGGATCACAAGCCCGACAATGTCATTTCCGCTTCCCCTGAGCGGGACTTTCATGGTCCGGAGCCACAGGGTTTCGCCACTTCGGGGTGCTTGGACTTTCTCCTCACGCGCGATGAGCCTTCCGTTTTCAAGCAAAGCCTGCTCTTCCCTCGCGTCATTGAGCCATTCCTCTTCCGGCATGAAATCGCCATCCCATTTGCCCTTGCACGCATCGGGATCAGGAGCTCCAACATATTCGGCGAAAGATTGATTGACCACCAGATACCGGAGTTCGCGATCCTTCACGCAGATCATTTCCGGCAGCATGTTGACCAATGTGGTGACGAGTTGGTGTTCCCTCTGTAGACGCTCCTCCGCCCGGATAATATCGGTGAGGTCAAAAATCGAGCCCACGATACCCGCCTGTGACCCATCGGTGTGGTAATAAACCGCCTTTTCAAAACGCACGACCTTGTAGTCGCCGTCCTTGAAAATGATACGTTTTTGGTAGATCTGAGAACCTCCCTTCGCGAAGAGTTCCCGGTCCATATTCCAATAGACTGAGGCATCCTCGGGAGAGGAGAGCTCAAACACGCTTCGTCCGATGATGTCACGCTTGGGTTTTCCGAGGAACTCGCAAAACGCCGCATTGCAACCGATGTAGATCCCTTCCGTGTCCTTGAAAAAGATGGGATTGTGAATGGAATCGATGAGTGATCCGAGAAAGGCGATGGATTCCCTGGCGGAGTTCAGGCTTGAAGTAAAAGGGCTATCCGGAGAAGCAGCGATGTCGGCATCATCCATTTGCATCAATAATCGGCGGAATAAGCTTAGGGTAAACTGACAATGCGTGCCACAAAGAAAACCGGAGCCAGCATTGGGTAACTCAAAGCATAGCGTAACCGGCTTCCGGGTCAATGCTGTACAAACGGTTCGATGCGACCTTTGTTTCATCTGGCTCAGGGGGTTGACGGTTGATTTCCAGGTTTGGGATGGTTTAATCAGTTTATGTGATGAAGCTTCCGTTCATGGTGGTGTTTCGCGGTGCGGCCATTGGCTTGGCGGGCCTAACGTATATCTGGGGATTGGCCGGGGTGGCTGTTACGGCTTTCGCCGGAATTCCCGTGACCAAGCTGGATTCATTGGCGGATGCGTCGGATTTTCGCTTCGCGATTCTGCCCGATCGGACGGGTGGAATGCGGGAGGGCGTCTTCGAGCTTGGGGTGAAGAAAGTGGAGATGCTCCAACCGGAGTTTGTAATGTCCATAGGCGATTTGATCGATGGATACACGAAGGATCCGGCCGTTTGGAACTCTCAGTGGGACGAGATGGAAGCAATCCTGTCGGGGCTGTCGATGCCGTTCTATTACGTTGCCGGAAACCATGACGTCAGCAACGAAGGGTTGCTCTCCGAGTGGAAGCGCAGGCATGGGGATCCGTATTACTGTTTTGTCCGAGGAGACATTTTGTTTCTTGTTTTGAACACGGAAGACAGGCCTGGAGGAGGAATAGGGGATGTCCAAATCAAATACTTCCGTGAGGTTATCCGGGCTCATGCGGATGTGTCCTGGATTCTGGTTTTCATGCACAGGCCGCTTTGGCAGGATGAAAATCAGAGGGGTTATGAACAAGTGGAGGAACTGTTGGTTGGCCATAAATATGCCGTGTTTTCGGGACATCTTCATCACTATCTCAAGGCGGAGAAAAATGGGATGCCGCACTACATTTTGGCAACATGCGGAGGAGGATCGGGGCTGCGGGGCCATGCGTTCGGAGAGTTTGACCACATCACATGGGTTACCATGACCCGGGACGGACCGAAGGTCGTCAATTTAGCGTTGTCGGGTATTGTGGAGGACGACTTGGTCAATGAAAGCAATCAGGATGTGATAGAAACGCTCCGGTCCGGGAATTGGTTGGAGATCCCTCCGATTCTGGTTGAAACGGATAATCCCGCCAAGGTTCCCGGGTATCTGATGCTTTCCAATCCCACTGGCAGTGAGTTGAAGGTGAGCGGAAAGTTTCCGGGGAATTCCCTGGTGGGTGTCGAGCCGGGCGAAATCAACCTAATGCTTGAAGCCGGAGGGCAGGAGCGTGTTCCCTTTTCTTTGATTGCCCGGGATGAAGAAGTTAGAGTGCATGCACTGAATGAATCGCGTTTGGAGTTTGAGTTGCATGCCAGCTATCAGATGAGCGGGAAATCCATTGGGCTTCCGGCCAGCGTCCCTGTTCGGGTGGATGCGCCTCGTATCATTGAGGAATCGGAGGGTTCGGGTAATGCAATCATGGTGGATGGCGACTTGTCTGATTGGAGTGAAGCCATTTTCACGGATGTGAATCATCCCATGTTGATTCAGGAGGAGTGGGATTGGTCCGGGCATCAGGATGGCCGGTTCTCATTTGCGGTGAGAATCCATGACAATACTGTATATGTGGCTGTGCGTACGATCGATGATCGCATGGTCTGGTCTGGGCAGGATAAGGATATTCAGGACCGAATACTGGTGACGTATCGTTCTGCCGGGGAGACGGCCCATTTGGAAGCTATCGCATCGACTGTGTCAGATGCGGTGAGGGCCCGCGTTAGCGACGACGGATTGACTGCGGAGTTCGCTTTTCGAGGATTGGGAACTATGGATCGTTTCCGTTTGGAAATCGGATGGGTGGATCATGATCGTCCCGAAAACACCAAACCATCTGTGTTGTGGTGGTTGGATCCGCAGCTAGCGGACTTCGGATTCTTCCAACGCCCGAATGCGCCCTGAGTTATCCGGTGGGATGTCAATCCATCCTGCGAACGGGTCAACTTCCGGGTCGGCGACTCAACGGTCTTTCGTTGTGAAGGGTCGGGTTATGGAAATGCAAACCAGGCTACTCCCTCGTAGTTGAGCCGGTCTTGTGGGATGCTCGAAACGATGTGGTCCCGTTCCTCGGGGCTGATGGTGAAGAAATGGGAGGCGGTTCGGGGCGCGTAGAATCGATAAACCGGATGTGAGCCGGGGATTTGTGCACCGAGTGCCCGGAATGCGATCCCTTCGAGGATGAAGAAATCTCCCATGGATTCGAGCACGCTCACGATTTCCTTACGGGACATCGAATAAAAGTGACTACCGGCCTGCGAATTGTAGAGACGCCACACTGGTTGTGAGAAGGGAACCGGATTTGTGATCACCTGATGCGATATTCCCTGCAGTGTCCACACATGCTCCGGAAGCTCCGTCAGGATCACGTGTTTTTCATGTTCCTCAGCGGTGAAGAAGTGGGAGTCGTTGTCGCTTCGGTGAAATCGATAAAGGGGCTGTGTCTGCAATGCGGCGGGAGCCGTCGGGATGGATTCCTCCCACGGATGATCGAGCAACGTGTTGTAAAGATCAGGCATGCGGTCCATGAACACGGTGAACGGGTCTGCGTGGAACCGGACAAAATCCGGTTCTGCGGGGTGTCCTGGATAAGGAGCGTAGTGGTGGCTGGTATCGGCGTTGCGCCATATCGCGACATAAGCAAGCTTTCGGGCAACGGGATGGTTCTTGATAGGTTCAAGCAAGGTTTGGGTGAACCACATCGGGTCAGTGATACGATCG
>JAQVLM010000177.1 GCA_028704125.1 Opitutales bacterium | reverse complement strand
CTTCACGCGTTCTCTAGTTCCGGCAAAAGCCACGAGGAAGCAAAGGATGGCGACAAATCCAACCGCCATAAAGGAGAGTTGCCAGCCCCGTTTTTCGTTCTTGGCAATATCGCGGAAGAGCCCTGTGGGGGAGAGCGCCGTCACGTGAAGAGGAGAATACCCTTCTGCTGTGAGGGCGTTCACATCGGAGCCTTCTTTGATGAGGTTCTGAACCTGTTCGAGGTCTCCGGCAAAAGCAGCCAAATGGAGCGGGGTCATCCCGTTGTCTTGGGTTGTCGCCGTGGAATCTGCGATTTGGGAGAGAATCGGGAGGTCATCCTTGTTCTCCAGTTCAGCTAGAGCCTTGGCTGTCAATCCGTCCGGAGTCGTGAATTCGACTTGAGCTCCTGCGGAAATGAGGACTTCGGCGACTCTTGAATGAACCGTCATTTTTCCGCCGAGTTGGATGACAACTGGCAGAAGTAGAGCTGAGATGACCACACCCGCAGTGTAGGCTCCCACGAACTTGAAGGATGACAGGGATGTGCGTTGCACTGTGTCGGAGCTGATCACTCCGAGCATGGATGTGTAGGGAATGTTGATGATCGTGTAGAGGAGCATCAGGGCGTTGTAGGTGACATACGCCCAGACGAGTTTGCCGGTTTCAGCGAGATCAGGTGCCGTGAAGGTAAGTACACCGACGATTGCGAATGGCACACAGAACCAGAGCAAATAGGGCCTGAATTTTCCCCAGCGGGTTTCGGTGCGGTCCGCGATCATTCCCACCACTGGATCGGTGATCCCATCCAATACCCGGCTGACCAGGAACATGGTGCCTGCAGCAGCTGCGGATATCCCGAAGACGTCCGTGTAGAAGTAGAGCAGGTAGATCATGAAGGTCTGCCAATACAGCACGGACGCAAAATCGCCGGCACCGTAGCACAGTTTCTCACGGAAGGATACTTTTTCAGTTGTCATGGGTTGTCTGTAGGGGGGATGATGATAATACTCAAAACACGCCAACTCCAACAACATCCAGAAGAGGCCGCTGGGGTAGCGTCGGATTAAATCCTATGGGCGAAGGGAGCGGTTCTGACAAGAATTCTCATGCGCGGACCATGCAATTCCTGTAAAAGGCGTTCAGGTCGGTGTTGATGAGAAGGGAGGGCAAGGATGCTGCGCCGGGACCTTGTGCGGTGAGGGTGACGTAGTCTCCCGTGTGGGAGGTGCCTCCCCAACTCACCGCAGTGTGGTTGGCGAGAATGGAGGCGAGGGTCGGGATAGCCGCGTTTTGGTAGGTGTAGGGGTTGGGGCCGTGGGACCGGATTGCTTCCAGCACCATCGCAACCTCCTTGACGGAGAGTTCGATGCCGGTGCCGCGGTGGATTAGGGACGTGAGGTCTGGAACCGACATGTTGGCGTTCCAATCGCCGCTGATTGCGGAGTAGCTTCGGGTCATGCGGCCGACTTTGGAAAAGAGTTTGTCGGAGTCCCCGTAAGCGTCGCCTTGCCCGAAGAGTCCCGGGTTGGAGTTCCCGTGGTCGGTGGTGACGATGAGAAGGGTGTCGGGATTCCGGGCCTGGAAGCGCAGGGCCACTCCGATGGCATCGTCGAATGCGATCTGATCCCGGACCAGTCCGGGTGCGTCGTTGACATGGGCAGCATGGTCGATTTTGGCCCCTTCCACCTGGAGTATGAAGTGATCGGCGGCGGATTCGAGGCGGCTCAGCGCGGCCGCGGTCATCTCCGCCAGTGTCGGGACGCCGGCGAGCAATGCCGGGTTATTTACATGGTCCACCGTGTATGGCATGTGGGACTCCGCGAACGTGCCAAACAGCGGCTTGTCCCCTTTTTGATTGAGGAGCTCATCGCGGGAACGCACAACGGCGTATCCGTTGTTCCTGAATCCCATGAATAAATCCTGTTTGTCTGCGCGGTGCGCTGGATCGAAAAACCTGGAACCGCCTCCGAGGTAAACCTGAATGCCACGCTCGAGGTATTGTTTTGCGATACCCTCTTCGTCGTCCCTTTTATTGGATTGGGCAAGAAAGCCGGCAGGGGTTGCGTGGGTGATGGTTGCAGTGGACACCAGACCACCTGCCCATCCGTGTTTCATGGCGGTGACGAGAATGGGTTCAAGCGGTGTGCCGTCTGGTGCGATGTTGACAGAGCCGTTGTTGATGCGGTGTCCGCAGCCCCAGGAGGATGAGGCGGCCGAGGAGTCCGTCACGACTGAGCTGGCGGATGCCATATCCATGAGTCCCTGATGATGTTCTCCCGTAGGAGCAATCATCAGTTTGCGCCAGTTGGTTTCCGTGCCCCGGAATTGCTGGGAATAACGTTCGGCAAGGGTGAGCACCCCAACGCTCATCCCATCGCTCACCATGTGAATGATGCGTTTTGGTTTGGCGGATGGAGATGCTCCGGTGGTGGTTAAAGGGGTTGATGCACCGGATGGTTTTGCGGCGCACCCACCCAGCATAACGACGGCGGAGGTGCCGGCTGCACCTCTCAGGAAAGAACGACGGGATATACGGGACATGGGATACTCGGTTTTTGCCAGAGATAGGGGCTTGGGAGCATCGGGTCAATTCGTAAACCCTCAATTTGCTTGGCAGGGAATGAACCCTGTTGCATGGGAACGGGTCAGCAGGTCACTCCATGGCGTCGGGCCTAACGGGCGAGGAAATATCTGAACGCCGGCGGGATGTTTTGTCTCCAATCGAGATGCGGAGGTATGGATAGGGTGATGAACCCAGAGTGCGTCCGTTGTTCATTTTCGGGTTGCGGTGTTCCTATAATCATGTGAATGATGCCGGGATCACGGAAACCCGTAGTGCCCCATTGGCGTAATGAATTGAGTAGTCATCAGTATTTTTCATGGTTGGAAATAGTATGTTCAGGAATCTAGTCTCTTTGTCCTGTCTCCTGATTGGGGGAGTGTCGGTATGGGGTGGAACCGCATCTGTCCGGACGCACCCGTTTCACCGTGCGGATGGCATCGACAGCGAAGGTATGCTATCGGCATTCTGGGTTGGTTCGCTGAGTGAAAACGCGTTTAGTCCGGATAACCGTTCGGATGTGGTTGTGCTGGGCAATTTTGCTCAGGTTCGTCTCGAGGATGACTACTCGCGCTACTATGTGGGACAGTATTTCGGGTATGAGACCACTACCCGGGAGGTGCAGGACCGCGGTGCATTGGTGATCAGAGTGGATCCTGATTTCGCGGTGGTAACGGGATCCCAGCTCGTGGGGTTCATCCGCAAACGTGGCCCATGGTTGAAGTCGCCTGAGGATCAGCAGGAAACCGGAATTCTGGACGCTCTCTCGGGTACCCTGACTTACGATAGTCTGCAAGCCGAGCGGTCGGTTCAGTACACCATGAATGGTCAGACCGAAGCGGAAGCAATCTCGGGTTCCGGCAGTATGTCGGTGTTGTCCGGGGATTTGATTTCCTTGGACAAATGGGCTGCGGATTGGGAATCACCAGATTATGAATTTGCCGCTATGACGGCCTCACGCGAGGGCAATGTGTATTCGGGGATCCTGCGTCGGAGTGATTTTAATGAGCCTTCTGAATGGTATGACCGTTTGGCGATGTTAGAGATCACGGATACCAACGATTCCGATGGGGACGACATTCCGGATCTGTCGGATTTGGGGGATGTAGTACTGAACACCCAGGGCTATGATATGGGAAATGGATATTTCTGGTCCGAGGATCTTCAGACCCCTATCCTGAACGAGAAGACGGGCGTATGGGATTTTTCGACGGACATGGGCTGGATTTACTTGCCTGACACACAACCGGATCCGGAGTTGTTTTGGGTCTACAGCCCTGCACGTGGTCTGGGTTGGCTTTGGACGCGGAGCGATCTCCGCCCTGAGTTCATCCGTGCATCCGATGGCGCGAGGATTCAATTCAAGACGGATGCGGACGGAGTGGTTCGATACCTTGATGGAGCCTCCGGAGAATGGATGGTTGTTGTGATGGAAAACCAGTGAGTGGCCTTGGGAGTGTCGAAGGTCCATTATTGAAGGATTCAAACTTGGAAATATGCAAATGAATCGATTTTCTGCGTTTTTTGGTGGGGTGTTGTTGGGCTTCGCTGGTTTATCTCAGGCCAGTGCCCAGATTTCGGTATCGTTTGATGTGGCGGGTCAGACGATTGACGAGACTCAGGATATTTATGTGACCCTAAAGCTCAGCGAACCTTCCTTGTTGGAGGTGAGTGTGCCATACCGTTTTGGTTCCGGCAGCACGGCGGTGCTGGATCAGGATTTTGAGTATCCGGACGCCGACGATGATGGAGAGGTGGAAAGTGTCAGCCCGATTGTGTTTGCACCCGGCGAGACCTCCAAAGTGATTTATCTCACCTCCATCAACGACGATGCGGAAGAGGGCGACGAGTTTCTTGTGATCGAGATTGTGACAGACGGCCTTTCGGTTGTCGTACCCGGGGATATTTTGAGCCATAAGGTGAGGATCCGTGACAACGACCGGATTCGTGTATCGATGTCCCGTTACGAAGGGGAATTCAAAGAGAATGCGACGATCAGCATTCCATTGCAGTTGTCTTCCGTTTCGGCTTCCGATATTTTGGTACCATACACCATTACACCTTTGGAAGGCTCTCTTGAGGATTTGAGTTTGGAGTCGACTTACACTTCTGACAATCCGCTCACGATCACAGTGGGCTCCAGTTCCGCTTTGCTTCTGATCTCGATCAACAATGACCGTGTGGTTGATGATCTGGAGCGCAAACGCTTCCAGATCACGTTGGGAGAGCCCACCATTGCGGATTCTCCGAATGTTAAACTGGACTATGATTCCAAAGCCTTCATTGCAACCGTTGTCGACAATGATCCAATCGAAGTGCGTTTGGCTCAGGCGGATGACGAGGATTTTCATTCAACCGATGAGCACGCCAGCAGTTCCTTTGTGGTGAGGCTTTATGACCGTTTCGGGGATCTCACCACGGCATCCGAGGTGATTCAGGTTCCGTTCACCTTGAGTGGCACCGCGAAAAAAGGAGACAGTGATACGGATGACTATTACGCGGAAGACAGCCCGATTGAGGTACCCATCGGAGAGTCCTCCGCCACCCTCTCGATATCGGTGAATAATGATAATGAGGAAGAGGAAGATGAGACTGTCATTATCACCTTGGGTCAGCCGAATTACAAAACCAACACAGGGGATCTTGTCCGTGGGGAGCCCTACGAGCACACGATGACGATTGTGGACAACGATCCGGTGATGCTCAGTTTTGGTGTGGTGTATTCGAAGGATGACGAGGCCGCTGCAGCGGATGATGAGGACGATATCGAGGATGTGCTGTGGGTGCCATCGCAGGGATCGGTCGTGGGTGAGCAGTCAGGTGTAGCGTATGTCTATGCGTTTCTCTCGGCTCCGACATCCAAGGCGGTTGAATTTGACCTCGAAATCGATGCGCAAGGTACAAGCGCCACGATCTTCAATCCGAAGAAGAGCGATCAACCATGGGATTTTGGGATTGCCAACAACGATGTGGTTTTGGATCAGGTCGGTAAGAAGGTCCGGGGTCGTATCAATGCCGGGTACCAGTATTACGCCATCAATGTTCAGCTCAATGGGGATGATCAGACTCCCTGGGTTTATGGTGAACCGGCTCCGGCGGATAAGGAAGCCGATGAGGCGGTCCGCTTCCGGATTTCGAATATCAATACCGATTCAAGTTTGGTCACGTTGGGTGAAAACACGGAGTATTCCCTGACGATCCGGGATATGCCCGATATTGATGTTACCGCTCTGTTCAATGACTGGAAGCTCGATCCATCGGGCATGGTGGATGGGGATCATTTCCCCATTAATCCTTACACGGGCTTGCATGCGGTGGAGTATAAGGGAGCACCGGCGGTGCCATGGGATCCTGCTGCGTTTGCGGGCTACAAATCCTACAAAATCGTGTATCGGACGGCTAACTTCGACGCTTCGGATGAAGTAGCGGAAACGAACGATCCTTTGTTTACGAATCCAGCAACAGTGGTGCTTGATTCGTGGTTTGAGCGCTATGTTTATCCTCCGGTCCGCTTGCGTTATGCGGACGGGTATAAGCGGATCGTATTGCGTGCCGGCGAGCCCACTAAAAAGGACATTTTCGAATTGAAGAATGCGGACATCGTTGAACGGGCTGAGTTTCTCTTGTGGCCGATATCGATGCCGGTTTTGAATGACTTCGAAGCCGAAAGGGATGATTTTCCGCTCCCGGGAGATCCGATGGATTTCACGGTCGAGTTTTCGTCCGGCGGCAAAGGAGTGCTTCCCCGGAATCTTGTGGACCCTTCGGATGCTTCCGGACGCGTGAAGGTGTTTCTTTCGGCGACTGATTTGCCCGCTGCGGCTTCCGGTTCGTCTCTGATCAATCCGATAAGGATCCTGCCGCTTGAGAACGGAGAAATTATGTTGGAGTTGGACACTTCAAGTGCGTCAAATGGGATCCAGGTGCAGTATCTTGAGAAGGACGGCAAGTGGCGTACTGCCCAGCCGCTTTCCATCCAGACGGAAGGGGCCAGCCGTCACTACTGGATTGACAGTGGACCTCCGAAGACGCGAGAGGACCCGTCATCCGTTGATTTCCGTCTTTATCGAGTGATCCAGAACTAGCCCGAATATGAAACACAGCTTCCGTACAGTTGCCGGAGTCGCCAGCCTGATGGCATTTGCCCTGACCTCTCACGCTCAAATGCCTTTTCAGGGTGGATGGGCGAGGGGAGCGAATGAATACATGGAGTTTTTTGTGTCCGCCAAATACCTGACCGGCACGAAGATCCAGCTCCATAACCTTGGGGAAATGGGGTATGTGAGGGATTCCAGTT
>JAQVLM010000176.1 GCA_028704125.1 Opitutales bacterium | reverse complement strand
TGCACAGAGTAGTTGTGCAGATGGAAGCTTCGGCAGAGGGTAGCCGCAGGGGTGACATAACAAGAACAAAGTAGAATGAATACTCAATCCTACCCTGTTAATGTAAAAAAGCAATCCCGTTTACTCTTCCAAATAATAGACCTTAGGTCGTTTGGTGTGTAAACGGTGAGACGGATTCGATTGCCGGGTCAGGAGGAGAGGCAGTCGGTGCAGCATTCCGCCGCCGGAATGAGCAATAGCCGATCCTTGGAGATTTCGCGTCCACATTGGAGGCACCGGCCATAGGTTCCGCGATCGATCCGGAGCCTCGCTTCCTTGAGGGCTTCGAGTGATTGCTCCATGGACCTGAGTCCGGCCTTGTCCATCTCATGCCGCATCAGTGAATCCTGACGGGAAAGGCGTCCTTCGGTTCCGTCCAATTGGCCGGGAGGCTTGATGGTGTCGTGGCCTTCTCTTATCCTTGCTTCAACGTCGCGGATGGCGTCTTGAATAGCGAGTTCGCGGTCGATCAGGAAATCAACGTCCATGATTGCCCGGAGCAGGGGTGGCAACCTGAATGAGGGCTACCACCGGATAATCGGCTTTGGCGAGGGGATTCATCAGCGTTTGCCGCGGAGGCAGGCGCCGATGAACTCGCGGAAAAGTGGATGCGCTGCGTTTGGCTTGGATTGAAATTCCGGATGGAACTGAACCCCCACCATGAAGGGGTGATCGGCGATTTCGACAATCTCAACCAATCCGCTATCGGGGTTGGTTCCGGCAATTCGCAGTCCTTTGTCTTCGAGCGCATTGCGATACCCATCGTTGAATTCGTAACGATGGCGGTGGCGCTCGCTGACTTGAGGTTTTCCGTAGGCATTCCGGGAAATACTCCCATCCGCAAGATCGCAGAGATAGGCTCCGAGACGCATGGAGGCCCCTTTTCGGGTGACGTCCTTCTGCGATTCCATCAGGTAAATCACCGGATCGGGTGTCTGTTCGTCAAACTCCTGACTGTTTGCTTTCGGGAGACCGAGCACATGCCTCGCGAATTCAATGGTGAGGATGTGAAGTCCAAGACAAAGCCCGAAGTAGGGGATGCGCTTCTCGCGGGCGAACTTGGCGGCCCGTATCTTGCCCTCGATGCCGCGGTTGCCGAATCCACCGGGAACCACGATTCCATCAAGATTTTCGAGGCACTTCAGCCCGTCTTCCTTTTCGATGACTTCCGAATCCAGCCGGACAATGTCCACCGCGCAATCATTGGCGATCCCTGCATGGGTGAGGGATTCGTAGACCGACTTGTAGGCATCCTGGAGCTCGATGTATTTTCCCGCTACTCCCACCGTGACACGGTGGGCGGGATATTTGAGGCGTCGAACGATGTCGCGCCATTCATCCATCGACTGCTGTTGGCTGTTGATGCGCAGAAATTCAACCACCAAGGTGTCGAGGTTTTCCCGCTGGAGCATCAGGGGAAGCTCATAAATCGATGATTCGACGTCCATTTCCTCAATCACCGCACGAACCGGAACATTGCAGAAAAGACTGAGCTTCTTGCGCAGGTTCATGTCCATGGGCTGCTCGGTCCGGCACACCAGGATGTCGGGTTGGATCCCGATCTCACGAAGCTTGGCAACGCTCTGCTGACTGGGCTTGGACTTGAGTTCTCCGGCTGCCTTGATGTAGGGCAGGAGCGTGACATGGATGAAAAGAACGTTTTCCTTGCCGACTTCGAGGGCAAACTGCCGCATCGCCTCGAGGAAGGGCAGTCCTTCGATGTCGCCGATGGTTCCGCCAATCTCGGTGATAAGGATGTCGATGTCGTCGCCGGCATCGGTCAGACGGGCCTTGATCTCGTCGGTCACATGCGGAATAACCTGGACGGTCTTCCCGAGGTAGTCTCCGCGCCTTTCCTTTTGGATGACGGATTCGTAGACCTGCCCGGAGGTCAGGTTGTTCCGTCGGGTGAGCCGGCAATTGGTGAAGCGCTCGTAGTGCCCGAGGTCGAGGTCGGTTTCGGCTCCATCATCCAGCACATAGACTTCGCCGTGTTGGAATGGATTCATGGTGCCCGGGTCCACGTTCAGATAGGGATCGAACTTTTGGATCTTGATCCGTTGTCCCCGCTGTTCGAGGAGCGCACCCAGAGCTGCGGCAGTCAGCCCTTTTCCCAAGGAGGAAACCACTCCACCGGTTACGAATATGTATTTCATCAGCTATAAAATGTCTTTTGCAGTCGTCCGGTCTCGATCCAAGCGGAGGATTCCCGATGCACGCAATTTATGTTAGGAGAAAGCTCAACCCTAATAGGACTGCGCAGTAGATCAAAGCAAAAAGCAGAAGAGTGAAGGCCAATTTGAATAGCCTGACCACCACGAAGCGAATGAGAACTGTCAACAAGGCGCTCACGAGGATGACCCCCCACCATGGGTAGGTGTCCATGAGCACGCGGACTTGTTCGATGATCTGAGCCGTCAGATTGGGTTCGGGCGAATCCATGCGGGAACAAATCCTGCCAAAGCCGGAGCACCGACTCAAGACAAGAGCGCATGCGCGGCTGTGGGGAGTGGAAAGAGCCGGAAATCCGTAGCATCGTATCCTGCATGATCGGTATCCGCGGCCCGCGTAGGTTCGAGTCGGAGGAATTAGGGGGGTATTTGATTGTCAGTCCGTGCTTGCGAATGCCTTGGCATGGGGTAGAGTCCGCATTGCTGGCCCGCGAACGGTGTTCCAGCCTGCCCGCGGATGATCGTCATCCGCCCGGGGTAGTGCCGTTGATCCGTGAGATTGTCGAAATGCCTGAGTTGTCAAAGCAAGCAACAGAAGTTCCCCGCCTGACGGTCGAGGGTGCCTGCAAGCGTTTTCCCGGCGGGCTGAGCGCGGTCTATGAGGACATCGGGTTCACGGTCGAGCCAGGATCCTTTGTTTCCCTGATTGGCCCGAGCGGGTGTGGCAAATCGACGCTCCTCAAGTCGGTGGCGGGCCTGCTTAAGCCTGAGCAAGGCGAAATCTGTTGGGAGCACGAGGCGAGCCGGGAATGCATTCGCCCGGAGATCGGCTATATTTTCCAGGATGCCACGCTGCTTCCGTGGTTCAGTGTGCGCAAGAATGTGGAAGTTCCTCTGCGCCTCCGTGGGATTGCGCCGTCGCTTCGGGATCCGGTGTGTCGTGAAATGCTGAAAAAGGTGTGGCTGGATGGTTTTGAGGACTATTATCCCAAGGAATTGTCCGGCGGGATGAAGATGCGCGTGTCGCTTGCGCGGGCGCTCACGCTCAACCCGCAGGTCATGCTTTTGGATGAACCGTTCGGGGCACTCGACGCGATCACCCGCAATGAAATGAACCGTCTCCTGATCGATTTGTGGTTCCGCCAGCGGTGGACGGCCCTGTTTGTAACCCATTCCGTCAACGAGGCGGTCATGCTCTCGGATCGCGTATTGGTTATGTCCGCACGCCCCGGCCGGATTGTGGAGGATGTCGCGATCGATTTGCCGCATCCGCGGAGTGAGGCGGTGGTCTCGGAGCCCAGCTACCTGAACCATGTAGCGCACATCCGCTCGCTCATACTCGCCTCTTCCGGGGAGGCGTTAAGCCCAAGCCAGCGCGGGAAATGAAAACACTCAGGACAACAACTGTGGTGGCCCCGCTCCTTTCGGGTCTGCTGTTTATTGCCCTGTGGTATGCGGTGATCGCGATTTGGAACCTTAGTCCGTTCTATGTTCCACCTCCTCATCGGGTGATGGGCGCGATGATCGCGGAAGGTCCGCGTCTGTTGGAGGCGACGCTGGTGACGGCGGACTATGGATTGAGCGGTTTCGCTCTTGCGGTGGTGGTGGGGGTGGCCTTATCCGTCGGGCTTGGGGCTTCCACGCTAGTGCGTAAGGCCCTTTATCCGTGGATCCTGGTTCTCCAGATGACCCCGGTAGTAATCCTTGCACCCATTATCGTGCTCTGGTTTGACTATGGGCCGTCGAGCGTGATCTGCATCGCGTTCATCACCAGCTTCTTCCCGATCGTGGCAAACACGACGCTCGGTATGGTGTCCACCGATCCGAATCTTGTGGATTGCTTTCACGTCTACCGCGCGAAGCCCTGGCAGGAGTTTTTCCTGCTGCGCTTGCCGAGCGCCTTTCCATACCTGATATCGGGTGTCAAGATTGCGGCGACCCTTGTTCCGATTGGAGCGGTTTTCGGAGAATTCTTTGTGGGATCCTTTGCCTCGGGAAAAGGCGGCCTTGGGCTTCTGGTGTTTATCTACAACAAGGAAACCCGTATTCCCGAGCTCTTTGCCGCAGGGATTTCGGCGTGCCTGCTCGGTTTTATCCTGGTGTCGGTCGTGGTAGCGATCAACTGGGCGCTGCTGCACAAGTGGCACGAGTCCTATCACGTCAAAGGCAGATGAGTCTTTTTCGATTCCGGTTTATGCGCCAAGGACAAAGGAAGAGTCATTATACCTCTAGAATCTGGTGCGCATCGGGCAGACCCAAGAACCAAAGGTGCGGAAACCATGGCCGTGCAGCATGCGTTGATAACCTGGTTGGGTGGGCTTGCCCATCCCGACAAGTTCCGGCCGAAATGCAGATTGCGTTGGCCTTTGCGAAAGGATTGCTTTTACTCCATTCCAAGGACGGAGCAGGATGATCACTGGTTGACCGGTCATGCGCCCATCCTTCCGGGATTCCACTGCATCCGTTTCCGAGTCATTCCGGACACCGGCAAGAAAAAATTATGGGACAGGCGATTTTTTTCATTCAGGATATTGCGGTCATCATGCTGGCGGCAGCGGTAGCCGGTGTATTCTGTAAACGCATCGGGATATCTCCGATTGTAGGATATTTGGTGGCTGGCGTGATCGTTGGCCCCCATTCGTTCAGGGGAGGGTTCATTGAAAACCAGGAACGCGTGGCGATTCTCGCCGAGCTTGGGATGGTCTTCCTAATGCTTGGGATCGGTCTTAACTTCAGTATCAAGCGACTCAAGCAGCTTGGATTGCCGGTGTTAATGGCAACGACGCTCACGGCGTTTTTGGTCATCAGCTTGGCCCGAATGGCGGCGAGCGGACTTGGTCTGGACCGGGTGGGCGGGCTGTTTTTTGCGGGTTTGCTGGTGTCGAGCAGTTCGGCGGTCATCGGGAAAATCCTGATTGAATCCGGGCGCACCCACGAAAAGAGCGGGCAGCTCGCCCTTGGGATGACGCTCAGTGAGGACATTGTGGCCATTGTCATGTTGACCATCCTTGGATCCTATGTGCGGATCGGAGGGGAGGGCGGTGGCAGCTCGATCCTTTCGACCCTGGGTTTATTTGGCGGATTTGTGTTGATGATGGCGATCGCCGGCTTGCTGGTGGTTCCCCGCGTGCTCCGCTGGTTGAGCCGCGAGGTGACAACTGAGCTGGAGACCGTGTTCGTGGCGGGGATGCTGTTTGGGTTGTCCCTTATGGTGATGAAGGCCGGGTATTCCCTGGCGCTCGGGGCCTTTCTGCTCGGGGCCATCATTGGTGAAACCCCGCAGCGGGCGCAAGTCGAGCGGGCCTTTTCCGGACTGCGGGACTTTTTTGCTGCCCTTTTCTTTGTGGCGATCGGGATGACCATCAATCTGGCGGATACTGCCGGTGCCGTGTGGCCTTTGGCGGTGATCGTGTGCCTTACCCTTGTTGGCCGGTCCTTTGCCGTTGGGGTGTCGCTTGTGCTGTTGGGCTATGACGGCCGCACCGCAGTGCGTTCCGGTGTCTTGTTAACTCCACTCGGGGAGTTTGGATTCATCATCGCGCAGTTGGGGACCGCAAATGGGCTTCTGCCCCCTGAGTACATGTCGGTGGCGGTGGGTGGATCGTTGATCACCGCGATGGTGACCCCGATCCTGTTCAAGTCCGACCGGAAGATTGCGCACCGCGTCACATCGTTGCGGGTTCCCTTTGTCAGGGGGGCGCTGGAAATGCACCGGCGTATACTGGACGCACTCCAGAAGCGGCGGGACTCAAGCATCCTGTGGCGGTTGATGCGCAAGCGTCTGATTCAGATTGGAGTGGAGATGGGGGTGGTCAGTGTGGCGTTGGTTTTTGCCGCCCCGATCATCCGTTGGGCAACCGGAAAATGGGGCGTCGACAGTGTGATGGGATTTTCCACCGAGGTGATCGGGTGGTCGGTATTGGGTCTATTGCTGCTCGCTCCGGTGATCGCAATCTGGCGCAATATCCAGGCCTCGACCATGATCCTTTCGGATTTTATCGCCGGCCAAAACGCCGGGCTGTCGCGCATGAAGCCCCTTCTCTTGAATGGGATGCAGGCTGCCGCAGGGGTGCTGATGGTGGCTTGGATTTGGAATTTCCTGCCGGTCGACGTCGGACTGTGGTGGATTCTCGGTTTGATCGGCGCGCTTCTGATCATCGCGCTGCTTCTGTGGCGCAAGCTCATTTGGGTGCACAGCAACATCGAGGTGGCGATTGAGGAAACCCTTGGGGATGAACCGGCCGATCTGGCGAGTTCCTTCGAATGGATGGACCGCTACGCCCCATGGGGACTGCATATTGGAGAAGTCCAGATGCCTGAGCGTTTTGCGCATGCCGGAAAGTCGATCAATGAAATCGGTATCCGCAGACGATTCGGTTGTTCGATCATCGGAATCGAGCGTTTGTCCTATCCGATCTCCAATCCCGGCCCGGGGTCCCATCTCTTTCCCGGAGACAAGCTTCTACTTCTCGGCACCGAAGAGCAAATAGCGGCCAGCCGCGCCTTCCTTCTCGAAGATCGTGGAGCGGAGCCTGTCGAAGACACCTTCCGTGATCTCGCGGTTGAGATGGTTCAGATTCCCCGCGGTTCACCCGCTCATGGAAAGACCCTGCGCGAGCTCAATTGGCCCCGGATCCTCGGGGTGCAGGTTGTCGGGCATGAGAAT
>JAQVLM010000175.1 GCA_028704125.1 Opitutales bacterium | reverse complement strand
ATCGGGTGCGTACCGCGTTGAATGGTGAGTTGGCACTCGAGAGTATCCGGGCTGCGGCTCCGGATATGGCATTACTCGATATTCACATGCCCGTGATGGATGGCTATGAACTGTGCAAGCAGATGAAGCGCGATCCCCACATTGCCCACATTCCCGTGATGTTTGTGAGTGGCATTGGTGAGTCATTCAACAAAGTGATCGCCTTCGAGCTGGGAGCGGTCGATTACATATCCAAACCGGTGGATCCGGCGGAAGTGGTGGCCCGGGTGAATACCCACCTCAAGATGCTGAAGCTACAGCGTTCGCTGATCCGGCAGAATGCCGACTTGGAAGATCGGGTGTCGGCGCGGACGACTGAGTTGCATTGCGCCTTGGAGGAGCTCAAGGAGTTGCATCAGCGGTTGGATGCCTTGGACAAGGCGAAGAACGATTTTCTGCGGTTGATCTCTCATGAATTGCGCACCCCGATGGTCGGGCTTGAGTTGTTCGATGACTTGATCAAACGGGATCAGATTCCAGACGGTGAACTCGCCAACTACCGCAACATGTTTTGGGCATCGCACCGGAAACTCGTGAATATTGTGGATCACGCCACCATTCTCACTCAGATCAACCTTCAGTCACTTTCTCCCCGGGCATCGGAAGGCCATCGGGTGAGAGGGTTGATCCTGCAGGCCACCGCTCCGTTGTTACCTCTTGCCAAAACGCAGGATGTGTCACTGAACCTGCAGGAAGATGAGGGTTTCGATCTGTTCTGTGATCCGGATCTTCTGGTAACCGCATTCAATGCTTTGGTCGAGACCGCGATCAAGTTTGCCAGCCGGGGGGCGGAAGTGAGGGTAGGCTGGATTGAAAGCAACGCAGGCCGGAGCCTGTGGATTGAGAGCGATGGAGCCATGATTCCGGACGATGTGCACGGTATCTTCTTTGAAGTGATGGCGATTGAGCAGGCATTGTTCCCGGGCGGGGATTTGGGACTGGCTCCGGCGGTTGCAAAGCAGATTCTGTCGGCTTTGGGTGTTCCGGTATGTGTCGCCAATCGCGAAAACAGCGGCATTCGATTAACGGTGGATTTTGGTAAGCCTTGCGGAGAATCGCAATAGCCCGAACCCCATTCCTAAAGCGGTAGAATCGCCCGCCACTTGGGGATGCGGAAGGCGGGATCGTAACTCTGCTTGGCGTGGGCGAGTCCGGGCACTTCCCAATCGTCGCACGCGTTGCACCATTTGGTGTGTGACCAGCAGCGTGCGCAAAACTCGCTGAAGATATACTGGGCCGAATAGGCAAACTGACGGTCGGTTTTCTCGATGATGCTGACGAACGTGTCGGAGGTCAGTTCTTCTCCGATGGTGACCCCCACCAGCTGGTTTTCCACAAAAAGCACGATCCCCGGGAGCGACAGTGCTTCGGCGAAACTCAGAAGGTGAGTGGCTGCGGCGGTTTCCTGCTGTCGCTTGATGCAAATCTCCTGCCCGGGGTTGTCGGAGTCGCGGTGGTTCCACCGATTGAGCAGATCCACACAAGCGTCCCGGTGCGCGGTGGTTTGGTAGGGCTCAATCCGGATGCCGCTGTTCTTGCGGATGAACGCGTTGCGGTTTTGCCGTTTGTGGGAAAGTGCCCGGCCTTCCAACGTGATGAGCCGGCTGGTTTCGTAGACATAGTCCCCGCTTCTTTCCGTTAAGCTGGCTTCGGGAAGGAGTTTGAGCTCCTCCTCACGAACGATTTCGATCGCCAGGCGGTCGCGCCCAATACTGCGGATCACCTCACGGCAGGCGTCGAGTGCCCGCTCAGGGGAACCCTCACCGATAGGCGGGAAAAACAGGATCGGCTCTTCTCCTCCGATGCTGAATACGCAAAGGTGATGATCCAATTCAGCCCATCGGATATCGTAAACGTCCCTCCACATCAACAGGTTGGCGAAGCTGATGTCGGATACCGGACGCGCGATGGGCGATACATACCGGGAGAATACCTCGCGATCTCCCGCTGAGAGCAACTGGATGTCCATATGCCATGCGATACACACATTTGGTCTGCATCCGTGGACAGGTGAAGCGTTCCAGGATGAGACTGGTTGTTATGCTGAGGCTTCGCATCAAGGTGAAGCAAGCCGGAAATGACAAGATCTTTGACCGTTTGTGTGGATCGGTCGCCTGTCCCGATAGATGACCGGCAGATATCGGGTAGCGGGGCTTCTCCCGGGATTTCGGTCCAGGTAGGATTGAATGCTCTCGCGTGAATCCGTTTCGCTGAGCCCAATGCCCTCGCACTGGTTCCAGAGCTCCATGACTGCATCGTAGTCGCTGATGCAGAGTAGTGAGATTGCGATTTCCATAGGAGTTTAGAGTTTGGGTCCTGCAGCGTCCGCGACTCCATCCGACCAAGTCAATAGGGCTTATGGACTCCTTTCTCCGGAAGTAACTTCAACCTGGCTGATCTATACGACTTTGATACGTTCAACCTGCACCCGGTTCTGGAGAAGATACAAGTCGGAGATTTCGACATCATTCGGCTCAGCTGGGAGTTATGCAGGGCAGTGATACATCTCCTTGAACCGTTCGTGAAAGATGGCTTGCGGAACCCCGCGTTCTGGAGCACACAGGATATTGATGAATTATACTGATTTAAATCGGCTGGGTGGGATTGGAGCAAACTCCAGTCTTTATCAGGTCGGATCGTTCCGTTTTGTGGTGGATTCCGGGATCCATCCGAAGGAAACCGGTAAAGCGTCGCTGCCTTTGCTGGACTTGCTGAATGGGGAGTCTCCGATTGATTTTGTGATTCTTACCCATTGCCATTTGGATCATCTGGGGTCCTTGCCGCTTTTGCTGAAGAAGTATCCGGATGTGCCCGTTTTTATGAGCCTTCCGACGCGGATGCTGGCCGGCCGGATGCTTCGCAATTCGGTGAATGTGATGAAGCGTCAGGCGCGGGAGCAGTCGATCCCGGAGTATCCGTTTTTTTCTTTCGCTGAAGTGGAGCGCATTGAGCATCAGTATGAAGCGTTGCGCTTTGACACTCCGAAAGTATTGAAAAAAGGAAAGGACAAGCTGGAGATTGTGCTTCATCCATCGGGCCATGTAGTGGGGGCTGCATCGGTTCTGGTTCAGCATAAGGATGCCAGTATCTTTATCACGGGTGACATTCTCTTCGATGACCAGTTGACGCTTCCCGGAGCATGGATCCCCGAGATGCAGGTGGATATTGTGGTTACGGAGACAACGCGTGGATGCACGCAGCGCGCGAAAGGGCGCAGCCGGGAGGAGGAGTGTGCTCGCCTATACGCCAGTATGAGCGAGACCCTGAAGGGAGGGGGCAGTTGTTTGCTTCCGGTTTTTGCCTTGGGGCGTTTGCAGGAGATCATGGCGATGCTCCACCAGGCGATGAAGAGGGGCGACATACCCAAAAGCGCGGTTTTTAGTGCTGGTCTTGGATTGGACTTGGTGGACTATTTTGATGATATTGCGAAGGACACTGGACTGGTCCGTTTCCGGAGAAAAATTCTGCATGAGCTGAAGGTTGGAGAACCCAGGTATCCCAAGGTTCCGGGTCAGGGCTCCATGCCCTCTGGCATCTATGTGTTGAGCAGTGGCATGATGGTGGAACACACCCCGTCGTATCAGGCGGCGGCGACCCTTGTGGGATCGGAGCGAAACCGTGTTCATTTTGTGGGGTATTGCGATCCCGATACGCCCGGCGGAAAACTCCGCTCGGCAAAACAGGGGGATACGGTGTCGTTTGATGCTTATGATTTGAATGTTAAACTGCGCTCACCGATTGAAGTTTATGACTTGAGCGGCCATGCTGACCGTGAGGAGCTATTGAAACTGGTTGAGGGCATGGAGCCCGAAGCGGTGGTGTTGACTCACGGCGACACGGAAGCCCGATCGTGGTTCAAGGCGCACCTGACCCAACATGATGGCTCCTGCAAGGTGCTCGATCCGGAGCCCGGTAGAACCTATGAGGTATAATTGGCGGATTTTTCCGGAAAGAGCCGAAAGGATTTGATATGGAATGGAAATTGATGGAGCAGATGCAGCAGCCGGACTATGTGCCGCTGACGATTGAAGAGCTGGGAGAATCGCTGCATTTGGGCAAGGCTCAGATGGGTGAACTCGAGGCCATCGTCGAAGAGTGCCTGCAGAGCGGAACACTGGTTCGACTCAAGGGGAACCGGTATTGTTTGCCAAAGGATGCGGATCTGATCACCGGAGTGATCCGGTTTCGCCAGAGCGGTTCGGCCATGATTCATCCGGTCATCACGCCGGGACAGCCCACGTTCGAGCCGGTGTGGGTAAGGGCGGAGGATACCTGGGTGGCCATGCACGAAGACCGGGTGGTTGCCCGTATGATCCGTGAGACCAAAAAGCCGAAATGGAAAAAGTATGCACGGCGGAGTGTGGATGATCCGGACCGTAAGACTGCCAAGGTCATCCGCATCCTCAAACGTGCGAGGGACACGGTTACCGGCACCTTGGCGAGCACGAAGTTTTTCCACTATGTCATCCCGGATGATCCGCGCCTGATTCATGACATTATTGTAGGGGATCCAGCCGACAGTCCTGCCGGTGAAAAGGCAAAGGTGAATGACAAGGTGGTTGTGCGTCTCCACGAGTGGAAACAGCGGCACGTGAATCCCGAGGGGGAGATCATTGAAGTGCTGGGCGAGACCCACACCCCCATGGCGGAATACCGGTCGATTTTGCACAAGTTCGGCTTGTCGCCCGAGTTTCCGGAATGCGTGGATTTTGAGCTCAAGGATATCCCCGATCAAATCGATGACGCCGTTTTGAAACAGCGGAAGGACTTCCGGAATGTTTTCACCCTGACGATTGATCCGGATGATGCGAAGGATTTTGACGATGCGCTGAGTCTGGAATATCTGGAAGGGGGTGATCTCCGGATCGGAGTTCATATTGCGGATGTCTCCCACTACGTACGGCCGGGTTCGGCGCTCGACAAGGAAGCGAAGAAGCGGGGAAACTCGACCTATCTGGTGGGGACGGTGATTCCGATGCTTCCGGAGCGTTTGTCGAACGGGTTGTGCAGTTTGGTGGAAGATCAGGACCGGTTGGTGAAGAGTGTGGAGTTTCACTTCAGCAAGCAGGGCAAACTCAAGGGACACCGATTTTTCAATGGAGTGATCCGGAGCCGGAAGCGTCTGACCTACGGACAGGCATTGGCCTTCATGAGAGGTTTATCTTCCGATGCCATACGGGCAATGCCCATGCCTCCGTCTCACCAAACCGGCAATACCGGAAAGCCGGTGGCGGATCTGTCGGATGCTGAGATGGATGCGATCCGAAAGGCACTCAAGAGCCTGTGGTCGATCGCATCGGGTCTGCGCGAGGCCCGCATGCGAAAGGGGAGTTTGGATCTCGATATGCCGGAGGTGAAAATCTATGTGGATCCGAATGGTTACGCCGACCGCATCGTGAAACAGGAATCCGATGAAAGCCATCAGCTCGTTGAAGAGTGGATGCTTTTGGCCAACCAGACGGTGGCGAAGGATCTGAAGGGCGCCCAGTTGGCTCTGGTTTATCGGGTGCATGATAAGCCGGACGATGAAAAACTCGTCGAACTGACCGATCACTATGCCACGTTCGGGGTTCAGGTGGGCGATCTGAGCAACCGCAAGGAGGTTGTGAAGATGCTGCAGCGCATCCAGAAACACCCGCAGGAACACACCCTGAAGGTGCAGTTTCTGAGAAGCCTGAAGCAGGCCTGTTACCGTTCCACTCCGGATGGGCATTACGGGTTGAGTATGGACAACTACACCCATTTTACTTCGCCGATCCGTCGATACGCGGACTTGATCGTGCATCGGGTTTTTGACACATACCTCAGGAAAAAGGGATTCTCTACCGCGCCACTGGACGAGGCTGTCGCATTTTCGGCCTCCCAGATGGCCAGTATTGCCGAACACTTGAGTATCACCGAGTCGCGCAGTTCGGAGGCAGAGCGGGAAACCGTGAAGACCAAGCTGATGGAGTTCTTCGAAAAGGACCTGAGTCGTCCGGTTCGCACCCCTTACGACGCAATTGTCACCGACATCAAGAACCATGGGATGTTCGTCGAGCTAACGGATTCGATGGCGTTCGGGTTGGTCCATATTTCGACCATGGGTGACGATTTGTATGGCCTGGATCGGGATGGGGTTTCACTGGTCGGACGGCGCACCGGCAAGGTCTATCGGGTGGGTCAGAAAATTGAAGTTATCGTCGAGCGTGTGGATCGTTTCAAGCGTCAGATCGATTTCCGGATACACGAAGGCAAGGCGAAATCTCCAGAGTCTTCGGCTTCCGTCGATTCTTCGGGGAAAAACGCAAAACGCGATTTGAGAAAACGCAGAAACTCCTGATATCCTATTTCACATGACCAGCCACTACGAATACCAGAAAAACCTGAAGGCACTTTGGGAGTTTGCGCTTGAACGTTACCAAAAAGGCGATCGCAACCCCCAAGGTTATTTTGATCGTTCGCAACGGGACTTCATGGATGACATGGGGCTCCGTGCCATGGATATCTATGATTATGTGGAGGATTTCTCCACCTACAGTGAGCCCGATTTCGAGACGTTCCTGATGATTTGTGAAGCCCGGCGGGATTACTTCATGGTGATTCAGCAGCAACAGCCTTCCGCAAAGCAGGTGGATTCCGCCTCGCTGCCGCCGAAGGAGGCGGATGTGGATGGAATCGTATGGCTGCCCCGACTCTTGGCCAAAGCCCGTGCGAAGCTCCGGGGAGAGCTCGCGGATGACGTGATGTACGGCTGTGGGGGCGATCGCAAGTTCTTCCGGGACTCGAATATCCATCCTGGCGAGTTTTTGCGGCATGTTTGGGCAAGCCGGGATAGTGATGCCAAGGTTATCGGCTGGGTAAAGGCGCGGCGCTCAGGATTGGCCTGAATCGTTGCCAAAGTGAAGTCAGCCAGGTTTTGAGCGCA
>JAQVLM010000174.1 GCA_028704125.1 Opitutales bacterium | reverse complement strand
CACAAAACAAGGAAAAAGCAACATATTTCTTCGCATTCCGACATATTCCGACCGGAAAGCAGCACAAGAGGTGGGGGTTCCAACTATCCGCGCCACAACATGTAGTATTCTGGCACGCAGGCTGCTCAATACCGCGATCATCGAACATTTCGAGGATCCGCGCCCTTGGTTTGGGCAATCAGACAAATACAGGCTATATACATATGTATACATATATAATGACGGGTATCACCCGAAACATCATCGACGAGATCTATCAAGACACCCAACATCAATGGAGATGGACAAAGACTCACCCATCAAACGGCGAGATCGTAGGCAAATCGACCGAAGGATACTATAACCGAAGTGATTGCGAGTCGAACCTTCGGAGGAACAGCCCCGGAGGACAGCACCCCAGCGACACTTGGGATATATTCCCAATCCTGGGACTATGGTTTTGGAGATTGACAGCGGCAAACGGGAAGATCATCGGAGCAGCTCACGAAGCATTCTCAAGTCGTGCCAACTGCGTCAACAATGCTGAAATCCATGGATACCAAGGGACCTGAAGTGTCGTTACCACTTCAGATCCCAAGGGATTGTTCTCTGTGAAAATCAAAATCCTATAGTGGAACTGAGGCCGAAACAAGATGTTTCGGCCTTTTTTCCGTGTCGAATTCCCCAATAATAAAAGGGTCACGAAAACCCAAGCGAATCGATCCCCGTCGGATTCATCACCGGAATCCCATCAAGCCTACCAAACCTTTACTCCCGAAACAATTGATCGACGTTTTCCGTGTAGTGTCGGGTAGTTTTTGGCTTCCGTCCGTTTGTTTTTCGACCGTCGGTGCGGGGAATAAAGTCAGCATTAAGCAGCTTTTCGAGTTCTGAAATCGGAATTAGGGTCCGACCGAGCACACGGGAACACCTAATTTGACGCTTCTTAATTAGGCGATCGATGCTACAGACACTCACGCCAATCGACTTTGCCGCTTCGTCTCTTGTATATGCCAGCCGCCGAATTTCACTCATACTTACCCGTATGAGTCGAAATGAATCGAAAACCAAAAAATAAAAAAATAATTTTTGGTGATTCGATTCTTTTGTTCCATATGATTGGTATGAGGCTTATACCAACATCCGGAACAAGGGGCACACCCCATGATTGTTTGACACACTGTGTACAAACCCATCAGTGTGATTGTCCGGACAATCACAGGCTTGTGCACACAAATTGTAGCAACACGCCCCACGATGTCTATCCCAGCATAAGCCTAACATCGTTCTTTGGCCAGTCTAATTCGTGGCCACAGGCACACGAACGACTGGCAAAAGGGCGTTCCTCCCCTTTTGATTCCCCGGCGTGGGCCATTCCATTGCCCAGTCTCGCTACGCTCGACTCCCCCCGGCTCTCAGATATAACCCGCTTTGCTTGCTTATATCTGTTTCTGAAGATGTTCGAATATTCGAACAAAGGATTTATTTATGAATGACGACACATCCATAAATAAAAGAAAAGATCCATCCGAATTGCGCACTAAGTGGATTAAGTTTCGCATTTCGAAAAACGAAGAAGCTCAAATTCGAAATCGAATTCCAGCGAATTCATCTTTATCAGATTACATACGCGAGGAAATTTTGAAAATGCCCGCAACCGGTTGGTCTCCGGTTAAATCAGATATAGCACCTGAAGTTGTTGAGTCAATTCGTGAAATATCAAAACTTACCGTAGCAACAAATTGTATCGGGGAAAACGTAAATCAAATTGCACGAAGTGTAAATACTTTGGCTAAATCAAATTCAACGATTTCAGCCGGGTTATACTTGAAAGAGTTAAATGCAATTTTCAAGGAAATTAAAGCGATCAGAGAAATTGCAGATGATCTGAAAGGTCGACTATGATTCACAGAATTCACAGACCACCGACGAAGGCAACTTCAAGAACTGCATATTTGGATTATTGCCTGAGACAGACAGGACGAAGCGTGAAGCCGATTATTCTCGCAGGTGATCAAATGATCATGAGGGACCTACTTCAGAAATCAAATTTCAAAGAATCGTGCACAGGGGGTTGCTTGGCCTTCGGCGAAATCATCCCGGATCGGAACGTTCTCAAGGAAATCATTGCAAGTTATGAAGATTACACCCTCGCGGGACTCAACAAAGACGATATTCAACGCATCTGGATACTTCACGAGGACAAGAACAAAACGGAAGTGCACTTCGTTTTTGCAAATTTGCATCTGACGAGCGGCAGACGATACGCACATTATTTGGTACAAGCCGGGGATTTCGCCGGGATCGACGCTTGGCAATTCACCGTGAATGAGAAATACAACCTACGGAACCCACTCGATGAGAAATACAAGCGCTTTGATGCTCAACCAATTAACAATTTACCACGGCGGAAATCCGAGATCAAAAACAAGATCGATGAGATCATAACGGCGCAGATCATCGCGAGGCGGATTCAGGACAGGAACGACATCGTTCTATTCCTTGAATCCGGGGGATTTGAAGTTCGTCAGACACGAACAGGAATTTCGATCCGAGAAATCGGGAGTGAGGAAAAATTTTTACGACTGAAAGGCGGAAAGTATGAACATGGATGGACTGGGACAACTCACAAAAAATCAGTTGGAAACGGAGATCAAGACGATCAGGGAAGCGGTCGAAGACGCTACAAAGTCAAGTCTCTCGAAGAGTATGAGCGAATTCTTGCGGACTCAAAGGCAAAGCGAGCGGCACGCCAAGCGAAGGTTCATAATACTCCTTGTGCTCGTACTCGTCTCTTCAGTCACGTCGAACCTGATATTCAAGAATTGTCCGGAACCAAGACAGGAACAAAAACCGGAACAGACCCAGACGCAGAGCTCACTGTCGGAATCCGAGATCAAAGAAATGTTAGATCTACTAGAGAAGACGACACAGGAGAATCAAGAGATCAAGAGACTATTGAATCAACAAATTCCGGGATCATACCCGTAAAAGAAGGAAAACAGTATGGAAGAACAAATCATGGAAATGGTGGTGAATCTGGAACAAAGAATCCAGACGCTCGAAAACTTGACGATGAATCACGCCGAGCTTATCAGCTTGCTAGAGAGTGTGAGGAGAAATCAAGACTACTCGGCAACGCAGCAAAACGAGACGCAGAAACAATTGAAAACCTTGCAATTGGTTTTGCGGAATTTTCAGACAATGTACGGCAACGCGAGGAGCTGAAGGAGCCCAAGGAAGAGCCAATAAAGACCAAATCTTCCTTACAGGTCGAACCTTACAAGTTTACAGTTCGAGAATTCCGTCAGACGTTCCGAAAAAAGAATGGGTATTGTGTCGTGGAATTCAGAAATGGAAAAGCGTGGGTGGTCCAGTGGTTTGAAGAAATGCCAGCCGGGGCGGTTGCTCAAGGAAAGTTTCTAGAGGGAGAGGGACGGCTTTTCAAGGCGGTGGATGGTGCATGGGTTCAGGTGCAGAAGGGAAAATCGAGTGTGAAAGGCAAGGACAAATGAAGGTCACAATCGATTTGAATTCGGCGGGGCTTAAAATGCTTGAAGATGTGAGAAAAGCGTTCGGGTGTAAGGATCTCTCTGGGGCGATTGAGATTCTGATTCTTTTGTATGCACCGACGCAGCGGGATCTTCGAAAATTCGAGGAAAAAATGCGCGAACACAAACGCGACGACATTCAAAATGTGTAAGTCTTTGTGTAAGTCCTACCCCCTTGCAGGAGCTATTTCCTGATGATTTCTGATTCGATCACCCGAAAAAATAAATTTTAGAAATCTTTGATTCTCAGATTCTTGATGAATCCTGATGAATTATGCAAATCCTTGATATTCAATCCTTTAGGGATTATGAGTCCCCTGCTCTAACCGCTGAGCTAAGGGCCCGCTTTGAGTATTGTCACCAAAGGTGGTTTTTCCGCTCCTTGCAATTCAGAAATACGCGCAGGCGACTGGTCCGCTGTTGCTTTTGCCTCATCAGGCAAACGGTTCTCGCTTCCGTCCGGAACCAACCGCTGAGCTAAGGGCCCTCGCCACCGATACTCGAGGGCCTGTGGAATCGCTCAAACATCCCAAAGATTTTTGTGTAAGTCCAATGTGTAAATCCCCGGAATATCTTCCGATGGAATGCCTCCTGGAACGTGCGGCCGGGAGATGTTCCCACGCGGATACTTTTCGCGACAATTTCCTTTGTCTCCATCCGGCCATCCAATCTACGACCCCGCCGAAACCCGCAATATTTTCCGGAACCATTTCCAACTGATCAGCCTAACCTCCGCATCATTTCCCAGAGCACCTGCCTCGGAATTAATCCGGCCCGAGTCACGGATCGAGCCGCAAAGCCCCACCGACCCAGTCACCGTCCCCGGTGAGCCGCCTTTGTGATAAAGATAAACCAAGAGCTCTATTCACCACGAAGAAACGAAGGTCCACGAAGAGGAAACTGCCATCACTCACCTCCAACCTTTGCGGTCTTTGTGTGCTTTGTGGCAAAGCATCTTCCTCTTCATACCTGCTGCCCCTGACTTGAAATCAACGCCCTCTTCCGGAATGGGTGGCTTCAGCCATCCTCTATTGCCACGCGCCGCCAGCAGTTCAAACTCAGACCGTCGGATGAGCCGCCTCTTAAATGTCAACCGGCAGCTATGGATCGTCGGTGAGGCTTGAATATCCCGTATTCAGCAACAAATTGCCAAACGCCTTGGTCAGCGTCTGGCGGAATGGGTCGCAGTGTATGTCGACGGCCGCCGGGAAGCGCATCCGCTTACATCTGGTCGGAAGCGCTTTCCATGGGGCGACTGAGCACCAAAGCCTATTGGATTGCGGACAGGGGCAGACCCGCATCTGAAATGCCATGGTGAGCACAGTCCCGACACGGGAGTCAATGCGGGTTCGATCCCGATCCGGAACCCGAGCCCGTCTCAGGCGAAGTTCTCAAAAAGTATGCAGAAACAGACCGGAGCGCAGTTTTGGTTCAAACCACGTGCTCTTAGGTGGCATGATCTGACCGGCATCGGCGATATCCATCAACTCTTCCACTGAAACCGGATACATCGAAAACGCGATGGAAGCGTTGCCTGCATCGACCTGCTGTTTCAGATAGGCGTTGCCACGGATACCCCCGACAAAATCAATGTGATGGGCGGTCCGCGGATCATCCACTCCAAAGAGCGGAGCGAGCACCAAATCCTGAAGCCGGCTGACATCCAAGCGTCCGACCGGATCCAGATCCTCTTGCGGATGAAAAACCAATGTCCGCCATTTTCCGCCCATGTAGAAACAGACTTCACCGGTTCGTTCGGGAGTATCCCGGCCGGAATCCACGACATCTCCTACCTTTGACAGGGCCGACAATACGTCCGAGGCGCTGTGTCCATTGAAGTGCTGAAGCAAACGGTTGTAGGGCAGTATTTTGAGCTGGGAAGCCGGAAACATCACCGAGAGGAACCAATTGTAGTCCTCATCTCCGCGGTGGTTGGGGTTCGCATTGCGCCGCTCAAGCCCAACCCGCGCTGCGCTGGCCGCGCGATGGTGACCATCCGCGATGTAAAAACAGGGAACATTGAGCATGGCTTGCACCACAGCATCCGGTGCGGGAACCCTCCATGCGGTATGGCGTATCCCATCGGGTGCCACAAAATCGTAGAGCGGGTTTTGCTCCTGCGCCTGTGCAATCGCCTGGCTCACACCGGCATCATCCCGATAGGTCAGGAAAACCGGTCCTGCGTTGGCCGACATGGCAGAGGTCAGGCGGGTGCGGTCGTTTTCCTTGTCTGCACGGGTCTTTTCATGCTTTTTGATCCGGTCTTCACGGTAGTCATCGACATGGCAAAGACCGACGAGGCCCTGCTGCCGGTGGTCTCCCATCTGTTGCTGGTAAAGATAAAGGCAAGGGGAAGACTCCCGTTCCAGGTTGCCCGATGATTTCAGCGTTTCCCATGCATTAACGGCCTGGGAATACACTTCGTCGGCATATGGGTTATGCCCGGGATTAAACGCAATCTCAGCGCGGGTGATGTGCAACAGACTGAGAGGGTTTCCGGCAGCAAGCTGACGGGCCTCTTCTGTGCTCACAACATCATAGGGAAGCGCTGCAATTTGTTCTACCTTCGCCGGAACCGGGCGAAGGGCATTGAAGGAACGGATACGCATAAAAACACAAAAACGGAAGGGATCAGAATGGATACACAAAATCCGCTTCGGACGCCTCTCCGAACCGAGCGGAATGCAGAGCGGTCGTGTGCCCGGTCTGCGTATCCAAGAGATGGAGGCGCTTGGTGCTACCTTCGCGCAACGAATAGATCAGGTGGCGGCCATCCCGCATCCAGACAGGCTCGATGCCATCCCCCTTATGATCGGTCAGCAATTGGGTTTCGCCGGTCTTGAGGTTGTACATGGCGATCTGAAAAGTCTTGCCCACACCAACCGTGAGCGCGATCCAATCCTGTCGCACCGGGTTCCATGCCGGCTCCACACAGTAATTGCTGATAGTGATATTCACCCGCTGCATGGCTTGGGAATTGCGGTCAATCATATAAATCTGAGGGCTACCCATTTGATCGGATACCACAAGCAAACGCTGCGAGTCCGGCGACCATGCAGGAGAAATCTCCGCACTTTTGTTGTTGGTCAGGCGTTTGGGATAGCGGCCCACGTTGTCGGAGATATAGATCTCCGTACTCTTGCTCGACGAGGGCACCATCGAAACCTCTTTGCCATCCGGACTGAAAACTGCACCTGTGTTGGATCCCTTGTAGTTGGCGAACATCCGGCGCTGGCCCGTGCTTGGATTAATGAGGAAGATGTCCGGAAACCCGGTGCGGAAGTAGCCCGTGTAGATAATCCATGATCCGTCCGGAGCCCATGAAGGACCAAGTGAATACGATTTGTCATTGGTGAGTTGATCGAGCTTCTGAAAAAACAAGTCGCTGATAAAAATCTCACGGTATCCATTCTGCCTTCCGACAAA
>JAQVLM010000173.1 GCA_028704125.1 Opitutales bacterium | reverse complement strand
TGCTCTTCCGATCTCACCATTAATGACTGTCATTAATGGTGTGATCTCCGCCGAATCATGGGAACAAGCCAGAGACCGCACCATCGGCCCAATCGAACGGGGCAGGGAATTCGCCGAAGCCGCCGTAGAAATGGCAAATTGGAACGCCTGACATCATGAGCAAAAAGATCTCACCGCGCAGTGATAACCGTCGGGTAGCCATGCAGTTCCTTTATGCATGGGATATCAATCGTCCGGAAATACTTGAAGACGGCATCCTCAGTTTCTGGGAACAACAGGAACGCGAGAGCGCCGAACGCAGCGAAGAAGGCGACAAGCCATTCAATCGCCAGAACTACGGCTTTGCCGACCAGATCATCCGTGGGGTGGTGGAGCACATCGACGAAATCGATGAGGATATCGCCAAGCTTGCAAAAAACTGGACCTTCAAACGCATCGCAAAAGTGGATTTGGCGATCCTGCGCATGGCCCTTTACGAGCTGAAATACTGCGACGACATTCCTCCGATCGTGACGATCAACGAAGCCGTGGAACTCGGAAAACTCTTTTCTCAGGACGACAGCAAACGCTTCATCAACGGGGTTCTCGACCGCTTCAAGGAAGGGCTCCATCGACCCTTCCGCCAGGCAGCCGGCGGGTCATCCGGAAGCGATGATCTCAAAGGTCTCATCGACTGATTGGTTGACAGTCGGGAACGGTTGACTCACCTCCGCTTTCTTGCTGCATTTGGACGCGGCATGAATCGTTCAATCCGTCCAGTTTTCCTGATAGCCGCCCAACGAACCGGAACCAATGTATTCGGACGCCTCCTGGATAACAGCGGATTGGTTAAAGGGAACCCCTTTTGAGGGAATGCTTCAGGATTCCATGAAAAGCTGAACCGCTCCGGTTTGTTCCCTCCGCAACAATGCGCAGACATTCCTCATTGATACCAGTGCCTCCCGAGTCTATCATACAGATTTTCACGACATACCCACAAAAAACAGCAGACTCATGAACTACCGCATTTTAGGAAAAACCGGTTTCCGTATATCCGAAATCTCCCTTGGGACATGGCAGGTAGGTGGCCGCTGGGGTGATCCGTTTGATGACCGGAGCGCCGAGCGTATCTTAAACCATGCGATTGACCATGGTGTGAATTTCATCGACACCGCCGATGTATACAGCGACGGCCTCAGCGAAGCTACAGTTGGAAGAGTGGTTCGCGCCAGACGCGAGCGCGTGTACGTGGCCACCAAATGCGGCAGACGCATCCAGCCACATGTAAACTCCGGCTACCAGACTTCCGTTCTGCGGGGATTTGTGGAGGACAGCCTCCGTAACACCGGACTGGAAACCATCGACCTGATTCAACTCCACTGTCCTCCGACCGAAGTCTACTACCGGCCCGAGATTTTCAGCCTCTTTGATGATCTGAAGCGGGAGGGCAAAATTCAAAACCTCGGGGTGAGCGTGGAAAAAGTCGAAGAAGCCCTGAAAGCAATCCAATACGACAACGTCACCACCGTTCAAATCATCTTCAACATGTTCCGCCAACGCCCGTCCGGACTCTTCTTCAGGGAGGCAAAAGAGCGGGACATCGGCATCATCGCACGCGTACCGCTGGCAAGCGGCCTGCTCACTGGTAAATTCTCAAGAACCACAACCTTCGCAGAGGGAGACCATCGCAATTTCAACCGTGAGGGAAAAGCTTTTGACAAAGGGGAGACCTTTTCGGGCATCGATTACGAAACCGGGTTGGAAGCTGTGGAAAGCCTGAGGTCCGTGTTCCCTGACAACCCTTCCCTCGCGACCATCGCCCTCAGATGGATCCTCATGTTTCCGGAGGTATCCTGCACCATCCCCGGAGCATCCACACTCGACCAGCTTCAGAGTAACCTCGGGGCATCGTCGCAGCCCGAGATCAGCGCCGGCCAGATGGAAAAAGTCCGCCGCATATACGATGAAAAGATCCGTCCGTTGGTTCATCAGCTGTGGTGATCCTGCCGAAAACAGAAATGTTCACAATTCCTCCGGAATTATCCATTTCTGTGCTTGACTCACCGGATCCGAATTGATTCGGTATCGAGCTTTAATCGCGGGGTAGTAGCTCAGTTGGTTAGAGCGCCTGCCTGTCACGCAGGAGGCCGCGGGTTCGAGTCCCGTCTATCCCGCCATTTTTTTTCCAGGGTCTCAGGGATCCCGCAGCTAAGCATGACCCAGTCCATTGACGTATCCGCCCTTCGGAAGGACTATTCCGAAAAGGGGCTCCACCGCAAAGACCTTCTCCCCGATCCGATTGAACAGTTCCGTGTTTGGTTCGATCAGGCGGTAAAGGTTCAGCTACCCGAGCCCAACGCAATGGTGCTCTCAACTGTGGACGCCGAAAACTGCCCGGATTCACGCACGGTGCTGCTCAAGGCATATGACCGGAAAGGCTTTGTGTTTTTCACCAATTATGAAAGCAACAAAGCACACCAGATCGCATCCAACTCAAACGTAAGCCTCTGCTTTCCCTGGTTTCCCATGGAACGGCAGGTCATCATCCGGGGAACGGCATCCAAGGTGTCCACCGCCCAATCCTTGAAATACTTTCTGAGCCGGCCCTTTGGCAACCGGATCGGGGCATGGGTATCCACCCAGAGCAAGGTTATTTCGTCCAGAAGCCTGCTGGAAGCCAAACTAAGGGAAATGGAACAAAAGTTTTCCAACGGTGAGGTGCCCCTCCCCTCCTTCTGGGGGGGCTATGTTGTGGAACCAGCATCCGTTGAGTTCTGGCAAGGCGGCCATAACCGTCTCCATGACCGCTTCCGATACCGAAAATCCGATACTGCAGGCGGGATCTGGCAAATCGATCGCCTCGCTCCTTGAGGATTGCATTGTTCCGTATTTTCGTCCAACCTTGCGGGCAACACGATGAAAACCAAAGCCCGACAGCGCCTGATTATTTCGAGTGCCTCCGGTCCCGATTTTTCGAAACGGATGGGCTTGGAACACCTTCAGGATCGGCTGACCATTGAAGAGCGGTTCTCCGGGCGCCATCCCGGCTTTAAGCGGTTGCTCATCCGCTTTTTCCGCAAGAATTTTTTCCGCTTCAGCATTCACAGCTTTTTGGCCCTCATCGGAAAACGGGCACAGTGCAGGCAGGAGCAATCCACGCCCATCACCCGAATCAATGCTGTTGAGTTCCCTGACAGGATCAAGGGAACACCCGAATCCATCCGCATCCTGCACCTGAGCGATCTTCACATCGATGCCTCTCCAGCTCTGGCTTTCTACGCAGCGGATCGCATCCGCAACCTGCAGCCGGACTTTGCCGTCATCACGGGAGACTATTTTAACGGTTACAAGGTCCCGGATGCCAAGATCCATGAACTGCTGGATCCGATTCTGGAATGCCTCTCCTGCCCCGTATTCGGCATCCTCGGCAACCACGATTCACTGAGCTGCGTGCCTCACCTCGAAAAGAGGGGAGTCCGGATGCTGTTGAATGAATCCGCTGTTTTCGAGTCCTTCGGCATTCGGGTTTTGATCACCGGGATTGACGACCCACACCTCTTCAAAACCCATGACATCCCCCACGCACTCCAAAGCGTCCAGCAGGACATGGAGCGCTTCCACCTCAAGCTTCTGCTTTCCCACGCTCCCTCGACCTTCAGGGAGGCTGAGAAGGCGGGTTTCGATCTCATGCTCAGCGGGCATACCCATGGTGGGCAATTCTGCCTGCCCTCAGGCCGCCCGCTTGCCACCAACGGCAAATACCCCCGCTTTGTGGTGCGAGGTCCTTGGATGTATAAGTCCCTCTATGGCTACACCTCCCACGGCCTCGGCACCGGCACACCCGCTCTGCGGATGAATTGCCCCGCCGAGATCACGCTCCACGAAATCCGCTTCTCCTGAGCCCCCGGCCACCTTCCAAAGGGGAGGCTGCCTCGCGTGAACAGGTGCGAGATTCTATTCCAGGACTCCCGGATCAGACCTTGATACTCTTTCCATCGGAACGAGGGCATCCTTCCATATACTCCCGTTACCCAATCCCCAACACGATCCGACCTGAATACTGCGCGGCATGAAATCGATCCGGCCCTACTACGCCTCACGTTTCTTCTCCGAATTCATCCTTGTCTATCCCTTCTACCTCTTGATCCTCCAGCAACGGGGCCTGAGCCCGGCAACAAGTGGCTGGTTGATGGCGATTTGGTCATTCAGCGTCATGGCCTTTGAAATCCCTGCAGGCATGGTATCGGACAAAGCCAATCGCAAATACGTCCTCATCGCCGCGGTGATCGTCAAGGCACTCGCTTTCCTCCTCTGGATGCCAAACTGGGGTTTCTTCGCCATAGCCGCAGGTTTTGTGCTCTGGGGGCTTTCAGAGTCGCTTAACTCGGGCACGGAAGAAGCCTGGCTCTTCGAGACACTGGCAAGTGAAGGGGCGACCGAACACTATACCCGGATCAGAGGAAAGGGACAGTTTTTCGCATCAATGGGAATCGCGATGGCGGCGCCGGCCGGTGGATGGTTGAGTCGCTACGGCATGGGCTCGGTGCTCTTGGCCTCCATGCTATCCTGTATCATCGCGGGGATTACCATGCTCCGGTTCGGGAATCCGCCCAGAACCCATGGACATCTTCCAGCCGATAGAGACGAATCCTCTCCTTTCAGACCGGGTGATCTGAGAAAGGTCTGGGATGCCTGGCGCAGCCATCCAGTCATCATCCGCATGACCCTCTTCAGTTGCCTGATCCTGATTGTCGCAGGCGTATTGGACGAGTGGGACCCACTGATGCTCAACTCACTCGGACTCTCCAATACCATGATCGGCGTATGGATCACCATTCGCTTCACATCCGAGTCACTTGGGGCAATACTCTCACATCGGGCTGACTCCATACTGGGCTCACCCCGCAACATGGCGTTTGCAGCGGCTGGTTTCGCCTTTCCACTTCTCGCTCTCGGATACTTCTTCAATCTAGCATGGCTTCCCGCCTACTGCCTCTTCTACTTCGGCTATGCCATGATCGCGGTCCAGCTCGAAACCAGAATCCAGGAATCGACACCGGGTGAATGGCGTGCAAGCGTTCTCTCCTTCCGGAGCCTCCTCGACAATGCATCGGGAATCGCACTCATCCTCCTTTCCGGATACGCGATCCAGATCTGGGGATTTTCACTGGTATGGATCCTCGCAGGAACCTACGCGATAGTCGGTAGCATCAGCTTTCTTTTCTTCAACCGGAGTTGAATCCACGCCCGATCTGCACTTATTCGCGATCACATGAGCAACGCATTCAACTGGTTCAAGATCTTCCACATTTTCTTCGTCATCGCATGGATGGTCGGCATCTTCTACTACCCCCGCATCCTTCTGCAGTATCGACTTGCGGCAGAAAACTCCGAGCCCCTTGAGCGACTCAGGATCATGGCCCGCAAGCTCTTCGTCTACATGACCATCATGGCGGGACTCGCCATCGCAACCGGCCTCACCCTCTGGCTCTATTTCGGGTTGTCAGGCGGCTGGATGCATGCCAAACTGACCCTTGTCTTAATCATGATGCTCCACCACGTCCTCTGCCCGGTTTTGATGGCTCGCTTGGCCACAAGCCCTCATGCCACGAGTATCGGAACGCTCAAAATCTTCGCTCACGCACCCACCCTTCTCCTCCTGCTCATCCTCATCCTCACAATCGCCAAACCCTTCTAAGGCTCCCGGAAATCCTGTCCAAAAAACAGTTCATTTAACCACGACGCAACAGGAAGAGCAAAAAGGAGCATCAGCAGCTCTGTGTTCTGTGTGACCTTTGTGGCAATAGACTCTTCCCCGCAAAGCGGATCTTCCCATGGTAATGGTAGCATCCTTGCTCGCGCTCTTATTGCCACAATCGAATATCACAGAATAGGAACCACGAAAACAGCGAGGACTCGTTTAGCCACACAGATCACAAAAACCACAAAGAAATGGTGAATCGTATCACCACAAACCTCTGTATGCGATGTGCGCTCTGTGGTTAAGAATCTTCTTCAAACATCGCTCGCTTTGCTTCGCTATAAGCCCTTCGGGCCACATACGTTTGGCTGGCGCCAAACAACAGATTCACCATTGAGAGTATGTGGCCGAAGCGAAGCTGAGGCGTCTGTGCCCCGAGCCGCAGGCGAGGGGCGTAAGCCCGCAGGGCGATGTTAAATCCTTTTTTGCATTGAACATCGCTCAACCGTTGCGGATGAGCGAGGACGCTCATCCCTACCCACAACATCCAAGGTAGGGCGAGGGGTCCTCACCGAGCCGCTCTCCCTCCCCCTTTCGCGCATTTCGCGTATTTCGTGGTTAAGCATCTTCCTATCCATCCTCCCTCCGCGCCTTTGCGGCTTGAGTGCAGACGCTGCATGCAGCGTCAAACGGGCGCGAGAACCTCTTCTTCAATCCTGTAGATCCTGTTATTCCTGTCCAAAAAAAGGGCACTTCACTTTTCACCACGAAATACACGAAAACCACGAACGGAAAACAATATTCAACCACTGATGCACACTGATAGACACTGATGGGAATGCATTTCCATGTTGTTCTTCCCTTTGTGCCTTGGTCCCTTTGTGAGAGAATCTTCTTCAATCCTGTTAATCCTGTCCAAAAATGAATTCTTTTCACCACGTCGTGCCCCGCCACACGGAGGAATGCTTACGGCGTCAGAATTTCGATATCCGGGGCCGCATGCTGAAAGTGTGACGGGTTGCGGGTCACGATTTGTGCCGCTTTTTTCCGGCGGGCAAAGGTTGCATGCAAAGAATCGTAGATTCCCCCACCCATAATCCCCCTGCTGCGCGCTTCTCGAATTGCTGTTTCGTAATCCGTCAGCGCCAATGCCTCCACTGCCACGGAATCCTGCAGACTCAACGTCAGCTCGGTTGCGACATCCGTCGGTACCTTGTAGAATCCGGTGAGCGTGGCGAATGTTTCCGCCAGGGCGTGGGCATTCGTGAAGGGGTGCATGGATTCTTCA
>JAQVLM010000172.1 GCA_028704125.1 Opitutales bacterium | reverse complement strand
GCATCGCCAGATTGGAGGCGGAGAAACGGGAGCTCGAATCAGCCTCCGACATTCTGAAGACGCTGACCTCCCAGTTGAACGCACTGGAAAATGAACGGAACCAAACCGATGGGCAGCTCGAAGATCGCAAGGATAAGCGTTCAAAAACCGAAGGAAAGATAAGCACCGCAACGGATCTCCAACAGCAAACGCAAGAGGTCTTACAAGCGACTGCTCCGGAGACCATCCATCGCTTTGCCATGCTCGAGCGTATGCGGGATGAAGCTCCGGGCAACCAGGCATTGACGGTCGAGTCCTGCGACAACCGGGAAAGAGAAATGCGCGACTGGTTGCAGGGGAAAATTGATTCCGAAAACGCCAGGATCAAACGCCTTTCGGACAAGATCATCCAGTCGATGACCCAATACAAACACGAATGGCCATTGGAAACGAGGGATGTGGACGTCAACATCGCATCGGGGGCCGAGTTCCAATCAATGTTGAATCAGCTTCGTGCGGACGACTTGCCGCGCTTTGAGATCCGCTTCAAAGAGCTCCTCAACGAAAACACAATCCGGGAGGTAGCCAATTTCCAGTCCCAACTGATCCGGGAGCGGGACACGATCAAAGACCGCATTGCCAAGATCAACCAATCCCTCAACCAGATCGACTATGAACCGGGACGCTACATTTGCCTTGAGGCTCAACCAAGCCTCGATGCGGAGATCCGTGAGTTCATGTCTCTGCTGAGGAGTTGCACTGAGAGCTCCCTCACCGGAGGATCGGAGGATGCGCAATACTCCGAAAACAAATTCCTTCAGGTTAAGCAGATCATTGAGCGGTTCCGGGGGAGACAGGAACACGCGGATCTTGATAGGAACTGGACGTCCAAAGTGACAGATGTCCGCAATTGGTTTGTCTTCGCGGCAATTGAGCGCTGGAGGGAAGACAACAGCGACTATGACCTCTACGAGGATTCCAGTGGAAAATCGGGCGGACAGAAGGAAAAGCTGGCGTACACGGTTCTGGCTGCAAGCCTCGCGTATCAATTCGGGCTCGAATGGGGTGCGGTTCACTCCCGCTCGTTCCGCTTCGTGGTGATTGATGAGGCTTTCGGGCGTGGTTCAGATGATTCCGCCCGTTTTGGCCTGGATCTTTTCAAGCGCCTGAACCTTCAGCTCTTGATTGTCACCCCACTACAGAAGATTCACATCATCGAGCCCTTTGTCGCCAACGTGGTCTTTGTCCACAACGAAAAAGGCAGCAACTCGGTCCTCCGGAACCTGACCATCGAGGAATACCGACTCGAAAAACAAAAGAACCGGGAATGAACTGGACAACCCCGAACGACATACGACATCAAGTGCAGAGGCTCTGGGATCGGGGTCTCCTGCTCTCCGTTTTGTGCGACGGAGATGCCCTCTTCCCTTACCGGTTGACGCTAAAAACTCCCAACTCGCGCGAACTCAGCGAGCGATTCGATGAGGTACGCGAATGGATCTCCCTTCTTTCGAAAGGGGCTGGGCCCTACAGAGTCGAATGGCAATCCATTAATCACCGTATTCTCGGCACCAACTCCGTTCCCTCGGAAGTCTGGATCGACTCCATGGACCATGCG
The DNA here is from genome assembly GCA_028704125.1 of Opitutales bacterium. Classification (GTDB taxonomy): domain Bacteria; phylum Verrucomicrobiota; class Verrucomicrobiia; order Opitutales; family JAFGAQ01; genus JAFGAQ01. Next base: position 5,373 of record JAQVLM010000172.1, on the reverse strand, counting down.
CTGGGTATCATCGGTAGACGCAAAGCAGCGGAACAGTTCAACCGCATCCTCAACTTCACGAAAGAAACCCGGCCGGAACTCCTCCCGTGGTTGAAGAAACGCCCACTCCAAGTCCTCGAACTGGTCGACATCTGGCCGCAACTTCTCTCCGTAACGAACTGGCTGAGGAATCATCCCCGTCCTGGCCTACATCTCCGTCAAATCGACCTGCCCGGCATCCACACCAAACTGATTGAGGGACATCGCGGCGTGTTGTCCGAGCTCTTTGATCTTGTTCTTCCGGAGGAGTCCATTGACAAACACTACTCCGGAGTCAGCGGATTCTGTCGCCGTTACGGATTCAAAGACAAACCGATGCGGGTGCGATTTCGTATACTTGATCCGGACATTCGGCTGATGCCGGGCTCGTCTGATCAGGACATAACCCTTACCCATAATGACTTTTCGGCACTCAACCTTCCTGTTTCGAAAATATTCATCACCGAAAACGAAATCAACTTCCTGGCTTTCCCTTACAAGCCCAATGCCATGTTGTTATTCGGGGCTGGGTATGGCTTGCCAAACATCGCAGACGCACACTGCCTTCAGCAAAGGAAGCTCTACTACTGGGGAGACATTGACACGCACGGTTTTGCCATCCTCAACCAGTTCAGGACACACTTTCCACACACGGAGTCGTTCCTGATGGATCGACAAACACTGATGGATCACAAGTTACTCTGGGGCGAGGAATCGCACCCGGAGAAAGGGGAGCTCTCACAATTGACCGCCGAGGAATACGCCCTTTACGACGACCTCAAAGCCGACCGATTTGCGGCCCGCTTAAGGCTGGAGCAGGAACGGATCGGGTTCGAATACCTTCGGGCGGCACTCGAAGGCTTGTGAGCACCATTGTGCGGTTCCTTTTCGGGTTGAGTGGGGTTGAAAATCCGGGGTTTTCGGATGAGGTTATTGCTTCATTTTCACCCATACCCCCACCATGAAATACACCAAAGATTACCGACTGGGTTTCACGGCCAAAGCACAGGAAATTCTGGATCAGTTGACGCTTGAGGAAAAGGTCTACCTGATGAGCGGGCGCATGAGTCTTGAGCAGGAGATGCGCAACCAGCAGGAGGATCCGGATAACCTGCACTACAACTACGTGCCCTATCCTGCCGGGGGAATCGAACGACTGGGAGTTCCGACTCTCCTTTTCTGCGACGGGCCAAGGGGGGTGGTGTGTTCGAGAGGCAAAAGCACCTGCTTCCCCGTACCAATGCTCCGCGGCGCAAGTTTTGATGTGGCATTGGAGGAACAAATCGGGCGTGCGATTGCGGCTGAGATACTCGCCTACGGCGGGAACTACTTCGGTGGGGTCTGCATCAATCTTCCGTACAATCCAGGCTGGGGACGAAGTCAGGAGACCTACGGCGAAGAGTCGTTTCTTCTGGGAAAGATGGGGGCGGCACTCGTTCGCGGGGTGCAGTCGGGTGGCGTGATCGCTTGCATTAAACACTATGCCTTCAATCAGATGGAAAACGCGCGTTTCAAGGTGAATGTCACCTGCGACAAGCGCACCGAGCGGGAAGTCTATCTGCCTCATTTTAAGGATTGCATCGATGCCGGGGCTGCCAGCGTGATGAGTTCCTACAACAAATACCAGGGAACCTATTGCGGGCACAACGCCTACCTCCTCAATGACGTGCTCAAGGGAGAATGGAACTTTGACGGTTTCGTGATCAGCGACTTCTACTGGGGCGTAAAGGACACGGTAGAGGCGGCCAACGGTGGACAAAACATCGAAATGGCCCACACCAAGTTCTTCGGTGAGAAACTGCTCGACGCCGTGAAAGCCGGATCGGTCAACGAAAGCACCATCAATGACGCCGCACTCCGGATCATCCGCACCCTGTTGGCCTTCGAAGATACCAAGCCGGAGAATGCCGATCCATCGGTTCTCGCGTGTCCGGAACACGTCGATCTGGCACTGCAAAGCGCGCGGGAGGGAATCACCCTGCTTCAGAACAAAAATGACGTCCTGCCTTTCGAGGCGGATAAGATCCGGAAGATTCTGGTGATTGGAGAACTCGGGCGTGTCGAGCCGATCGGGGATCACGGATCGAGTTGGGTGCGCCCGCCCTACGTGATCTCGCCGTTGGAGGGAATACGCATGGCTGCACCGGATGCAGAGGTGACCTTTGACGATGGAAAGGATCTCGACCGGGCAAAGGCACTCGCCAAAGAAGCGGATGCAGTTGTTATGGTGCTTGGTTACGACCACAATGACGAGGGAGAATTCGTGTCGGCGGAAGCGGCTGAAGGCTACACCGGTTCAATGGGTGGAGACAGGCGCAGATCCCTTGGTCTGCACAGACCCGACATCGCACTCATCCAAGCGCTCGGCCCGTGCAATGCGAACACGGCGGTTGTTCTGATCGGAGGCAACACGATCATGATCAGCGAATGGAAAGATGAGGTGAGCGCGATTCTCATGGCCTACTATCCGGGAATGGAAGGTGGGCGGGCGCTCGGAGAGATCCTATTCGGCGCGATCAATCCATCCGGTAAGCTCCCGTTTGTGCTTCCCGGGAAGGAAACGGATCTTCCGCAGGTGGACTGGGATGCGGACGAGCAATTCTACGATTACTACCATGGCTACACCCGCTTGGACAAAGCCGGGATCCAGCCACTGCTGCCCTTCGGGTTCGGGCTATCCTACACCCGTTTTGCTTTCTCCGATGCAGAGTTCGGCGGCGATGATGAGGGAATTACCGTCACATGCACGGTTACAAATACCGGAGAGAGGGAAGGCACGGATGTAGTGCAACTGTATGTCGGATTCAAAAACTCGGCGTTGGATCGTCCGGTTCGCGTTTTGCGCGCCTTTGACCGCGTATCTCTGAAGCCCGGCGATTCCCGTCGGGTCACACTCCAATGCCCCATGGAAAAACTCCGCTATTTCGACGAAAAGAGCGGCACGATGAAGCTCGAACAAATACCCCACGAGGTCTACATCGGCAACGCATGCAGTGATGCTCACCTGCTTGCAGGCAGCGTGGATTTGTGAACCCTTCCGTGCTCATCGATCGCCCCGCAAGCCAGGAAACGATTCGCAGACAAAACCCGGATTGAACTCCTTTTCCGGTTGACCATCCAGCGAGTCTGCTTAGAGGTTCCGGTCGAACCCTCCGCTTATCTGTCGATCCTCACGGATCCGGCTTCGTTTCATTAGCCCTCGAAACACCCTTCTCCCATGCAGACTTCCCTCGCCCAGCAAATCGAACAGACCCTCGAACCGGTTGAAAAACTGCGTATCCAGACCCGAAAGAACCTCTGGAACCGGATCCGGATGATCTGGGTGATCGGCGTGACCATCGCAATCTACGTTCTGTTTCAGTCTCCGATGATCCGGAATACAATCACGGGAAAAGAGACTTCCGGAGTTTTGCTAACGGACGACATAATCGCGATCGCTGTGGCCTCGTCGTTGGTCTTCGGGTTGTTAGCTTCAACGCTCATCCTGATTATCCGAACCAACCGTGAGTTTTCCCGCAAAGCCAAAGACAGCTACATCCGTCCGATGATGCTCAGCATCTTCCCGCAATTGGTTTACAATCCGGCTGGAAAAATCGCCCAGTCCGTTTTCCATGAGTCCGGCCTTTTCCGGCGCTCATTCGATATCCATAAAGGAGATGATCTTTTTCAGGGCATCATCAACAATCGGGTTGTCGAGTTTTCGGAGCTGAACGTCTACGACAGAAGGAATTCCTCCAGTGGCTCATCCACATCCAAGTCAGTTTCCTCGGGTTTTTCAGGTCTTTTCATGCGAGTTGAAACCGGGAATTCATTCGCCAACCGGATCATCATTGATGCCGACCGGCTCGAAGCGATCTTCAGTCAGTACAAAATGCCTGCCTTTGTGGAAGCCATCATACGACGACTCATGCCCGACTATGGACCGCAACGCAGCACAGGCATCCAAGCATTCGACGAGCGTTTCAAAGTGTATGCTCCTGATGAAGCCGATGTCAAAAAGCTGCTCAATCCCGATCTCACAAACCGACTCATCGAAATCTACGACAAACTGGAAGCCGCAGCCAAAGATAAGAAGCCGAAGAACCAGCAAGCTATCGCGAATGCACCGTCCCTCTTCAAGCTGTCCATTCAAGGTAACTCCCTCTACTTCGCAGTGAGTGACGTTGGTCTTTTCAACTTCAACCTAAGGAACAGTGTAACGTCCTCGAAAGAAGTTCTGGTGGATTCGATTCAATACATCCGGATGCTCACCGACATTGCCGAAGCGTGCTGAACGGAGCTGTTTCCTTCAGGATTTGGCGATTCCCAATTTGAATCCGCACTCAACAAATTCATAAATGGATGACAAATCCCGACATTTGAGTATATTGGCTGGTTCACACTACTTATCCCTTACCCTGTTGCCATGGAAATCCGCAATCGTGATCATCAATCCCCCTTCGTAACTGTGGATGGATCGACTATCCGCAGTCTGCTCGACAAGTCCAACGCGCCTGTGGTGAATCAGAGCCTGGCTGAGGCAACACTCGCGCCCGGACAAAAAACGGATCGTCACTATCATCAAGTCAGTGAAGAGTTCTATTACATTTTGGAAGGCCGGGGCATTATGGAAATGGACGGTGAACGCAGACCCGTTGGCATAGGGGATGCAGTCCTCATTCCGCCCGGAGCATGGCATCAGATCGAAGCCATGGACGACCTGAAGTTCCTCTGTTGTTGCTCCCCCGCCTATCAGCATACCGACACCTACACCGGCTGACCTGATTCTCTGCGGAAACGGACTTTTTCGCGGTTCTCAATCCGATGCAACCGCAACAAATTTGCCGATCTATCCATTGTTCCATCATAGAATCCGCTGGACTCCAAGAGCCGCTTCGGTCCGAATGATGCGATTTCATCATCGGAATTTATGATACTGGCATCTCTGTCAATTGTCGCAGGACTCGCCCTGTTGGTTTGGAGCGCGGATCGTTTTGTGGATGGCGCAGCTGGCACTGCCCGGCATTTTGGAATCGCTCCCTTGATCATCGGGATGGTGATCGTGGGTTTCGGAACCTCCGCACCGGAAATGCTCGTATCCGCATTGGCCTCATTTCAGGGGAACCCGGGAATCGCATTGGGCAATGCCTACGGATCAAACATTACCAACATCGCGTTGATCCTTGGAATAACCGCCCTGATCAGCCCAATTGCGGTGCACTCTCAGGTGATCCGGAAGGAGCTTCCGATCCTCACCCTCGTAACCGCACTCGCCGCATGGCAATTGATGGATCACCGGTTGAGCCGCTTGGACGGATTCGTCCTCATCGGAGTATTCGCACTGTTGATGATCTGGACAGTCACCCAGAGCAAAGG
>JAQVLM010000171.1 GCA_028704125.1 Opitutales bacterium | reverse complement strand
AATGGTGGTGGTTAACCATGGGCGCAAGCTGATCGGTAGCACGGTTGAAGTGGAAATCACCAGTATTGTGCCATCTTCGGCCGGAAAGGTGATTTTCGCGGAGCACCTCGAGTCATCCAGAATTGAGGAAGACTAAACCGCTATCGGTGCTGCAATTCTCGGATGTGGATCGTAGCCTTCGAGCGAAAAATCCTCATAGCAGAACGCGTCGATGGAGCGTATATCCGGATTGATTTTCATCCGCGGCAAGGTTCTTGGTTCTCTGGCCAGTTGAGTTTTAACCTGTTCGAGATGGTTGAGATAAAGGTGGAGATCCCCGAAAGTGTGCACGAAATCTCCGGGTTTCAGGTTGCAAACCTGAGCTATCATGAGGGTCAGCAGTGCATAGGAAGCAATGTTGAACGGTACCCCAAGGAAGAGATCCGCACTCCGCTGATAGAGTTGGCAACTCAGTCGACCCTCAGCAACGTAGAATTGGAACAGGACGTGGCAGGGAGGCAACGCCATTTGGTCGATTTGGGAAACATTCCATGCGCTCACGATGTGGCGTCGGCTGGATGGATTGTTGCGGATGGAATCGATGACCTCGGCAATTTGGTCGTGGAGGACCCCATCCGCGCCTTTCCATGATCTCCATTGCGCACCGTAGACCGGTCCGAGATTGCCTTCCGGGTCGGCCCACTCGTCCCAGATGGAGACTCCGTTTTCGCGGAGGTAGCGGATGTTGGTGTCCCCTTTTAGAAACCAGAGCAACTCGTGGATAATCGATTTGAGATGGAGCTTCTTGGTGGTCAGCAGCGGGAATCCATGTCCTAGAGGAACGCGGATTTGGGCACCAAAAACGGAGATGGTTCCAGTTCCGGTGCGGTCCTCGCGTCGGATCCCTTCATTCATGACACGGCTGAGTAGATCGAGGTAAGCTTTCACAAAAAAAAGAGGTTCATCAACGGGAATCCTTGGTGTGGATCGGCGCCTGAGGCAAGACCCAATTGGGGATGGGAGGAAACACAAAAAAAGTTGGAAAAGGTTGAATTCCGGATTAAAGCGTACCTGTTGGGACTTTCTGGAAGGGGATTCATATGAAAGAGAACTATTTCGAAAACCAACAGCAGATTGCCATTGCAAGGATTCCCCCTTTTTCTCTTTGCTTATGTTTTTACCCTGTTTGGTTTCATCCTGAACCCGAATCCTGTTAGTCTATCCCATGAACTTCAAACGGTCTTTTCTGAGCCTGATGCTCTGCGCTCTCGCATGGATTTCGCCCTCGTTTGGGCTCTATGGGGCATCACCTTCGGGCAACGCAGATGCTTTCCACCATATTCCTCTTCCGCTGGAAGAATACCATGATGAGAACATACCCGGGCTGTGGGATATCATGGTGCACCGGGTGAAAGTGGAGCCGTTCAATCTCGCGGCGAGCATCATTTTTCTGTGTGCGGTGGTGCATGCCTTTATGGCGGGGTATTTCCGCAAGCTTGCCCATCGCATTGACCATGACCATGTGAATCGGCACAAGAACAACGGAAGTCACTTTGGAGGGGAAAATGGCCAGGACTTTCCTGTTCACCGGGGAAAAAAGAGGGTGAATTTTTGGGCGGAGATCTGTCACTTCCTCGGTGAAGTGGAGCTTGTTTTTGGGATTTGGCTCATCCCGTTGATTGCGTGTGTACTGATGTTTTTCGAGTGGAGTACCATTACGGAGTATATCGACGGGCTGTATATCCATAAATACGCCGAACCGATCTTTGTGGTGGTGATCATGGCGGTTGCCTCGACCCGTCCCATCATGATTTTCGTGGAAGCGGTCATGTCGAGAATTGCCTCTTTTGGAGGGGCAACTGTGAAGGCATGGTGGATCTCCATCCTGATCATTGGGCCATTGCTGGGTTCGTTTATCACAGAGCCGGCCGCGATGACCTTGGCCGCCCTTCTGCTTGTTCGCCATTTTTATGCCTTGGATCCCAGTCCGAAGTTGAAGTATGGAACGATTGGCCTGCTCTTTGTAAATGTGTCAGTAGGCGGCACGCTGACACATTTCTCGGCTCCTCCGGTTTTGATGGTGGCCGGGAAGTGGGGTTGGGATATGGCATTCATGATGATCCATTTTGGATGGATGGCGGCAGTCGGAATTGTAATCAGCACGGTGCTTTATGCCTGGTATTTCCGGAAAGAGTTTGCGGAGCTGCAGGCCCGAAAAAGCGTTCATCCCGAGATGGAAATTGGAGACAGCCACGGCGGCGCCCATGTACCAGCGGGAATCGTGTTGGTTCATATTCTGTTTTTGGCATGGACGGTCGTTACGTTGCACCATCCGGCGATGGTGGTGGGTGGTTTCCTGTTTTTCCTGGGATTTATGCATGCCACCTCGCATCATCAGGATGCCGTCGAGATCAAGAGTCCGCTGATGGTTGGTTTTTTCCTGGCTGGGCTTGTGACCCATGGATCGCTCCAGCAGTGGTGGATCGCACCTGTTCTCGGAAGCTTGTCGGAGACTCCGCTGTTTGTTGGTTCGGTGATTCTTACGGCATTCAATGATAATGCCATGATCACTTTCCTCGCCTCCCTGGTTCCCAGTTTCGATGCTCCGGCATTCGACTTGATAGGGGATCTGGTGAGCGCAGATCATGCGCGCGTGCTGGAGCATGCGGTTGTGGCCGGAGCTGTTACGGGTGGGGGATTGACGGTCATCGCAAACGCACCTAATCCGGCCGGTCAATCGATCCTGCAGCGGTTTTTCGCGGGTGGCGTTTCTCCCTTGAAGCTCTTGCTCGGGGCTCTTGTTCCGACGATCATCATGGGATTGTCTTTCATGCTTCTGGGCTGAGTCGGATTAGAAAATCGTCCGAAAACCCTTGAATCTTTTTCACCTTGCTGCGACTTTAGCTCCGCAGTGTGTGCCAGCTTGATGCGCTTTTGGTTCACTCCCGAATTCGTATTGTTCTGACTCCGGAGGGGATCCTGAAGCCATAGTATCAGCGGCTTCCCACGTGTCTTGGTCTGATCTGTGAAGAAATGTGGATGCTTTTGAGGAACATGCAGTCAGGGGTAACAGGGTATAATCCGGTGTTTGTCGGAATATGATAGGATTGTACTTAGTTCTGGTTCCACTGGTGTTTGCCTTGATCCTTGCCTTTACGAAGGGAAGGCAAACGGTCGTTGCGGGAAAGCTGACCGCTTGTGGGCTTGCAGGGCTATTGGGTTGGGTTTCCTATGTTTACTTCAGAGGAGACGGGTCTCAGTTGTTTGCCGTTTGGGATTGGGCTCCATCTTTCGGCGCCAGTTTGTCTTTCCGTATCAACGGATTGTCCTATCTCATGGTATTTCTTGTTCTGGGCATCGGATCAGTGGTGTTTTCCTACGCCTCGGATTACCTCAGCGATGAATCCGCGCAGAACCGTTTTCTTGCGATACTGATGGTTTTTCTGGCGGGAATGATCGGGGTGGTGGTCTCTGGAAACCTGATCCAGTTGTTTGTCTTCTGGGAGTTGACCAGTCTTACGTCGTATCTTCTGATCGGGCACTACCATGAAGAATCGCAGTCGAGGTGGCATGCTCTTCAGGCTTTGCTGGTGACGGGTGGAGGGGGCGTGATCATGTTGGTTGGCTTCCTGATGCTGGGTCAGGCAGCCGGAACCTTTGAGATCGGTGGGGTGCTTGATGCAAAAGATCAAATCCTTGCGGATCCCAGACTAGCCGGGATCGTGGTGTGTCTGCTTATCGGAGCATTCACCAAATCCGGACAATTTCCGTTTCATTTCTGGCTTCCCAATGCGATGAGCGCACCAACTCCGGTGAGTGCGTTTTTGCACTCAGCCACGATGGTGAAGGCTGGTGTGTTTTTGGTGGCGCTTCTCACACCAGTGTTCAGTGGCCTGGCGTTGTGGGATTTTCCGCTGATGATCATCGGCGGACTGACGATGCTTTACAGCGCGGCGTTGGGATTGTTGCACACGGATCTGAAGAAGATTCTCGCCTATACCACGCTGAGTGTGCTTGGGCTTCTGATGATGATGCTCGGACTGGGATCCGATCTGGCCATCAAATCCGCAATGGTATTTCTTGTCGGGCATGCCTTATATAAGTCGACGCTGTTCATGTGTGCGGGATCGGTGGCACACGCTACCCAGACACGGGATGTCCGGAAACTTGGTGGACTTCTGAAATGGATGCCGATCACCGCATGGACGGCGGTCTTGGCTGCTCTTTCAAAGTCGGGATTCCCCCCGTTTGTCGGCTTTATCGGAAAGGAGTATGTCTACAAATCGGGTATCGCTTCTGAGGTATTGTCTCCGACCATACTGATGGTGGCATTTGTCACCAACCTGACGCTTCTCGCATTGGCCTTCAAAGTGGGGATCCATCCATTTTTTGCCAAATCTCCGGAGACAGGGCCCGAAGCAGAAGGCCATCACCCTCATGATCCGACCCTGTGGATGAGTATTGGCCCTCTGTTGCTCGCGCTTGCAGGGCTTGGAGCCGGGTTGTTCCCAGGGGTTATGGGGCCGCTTCTTGTCGAGCCCGCCGTGAATGCGGTGGCTGGCCGGGAGATTCTGATTCCCATGAAACTATGGCATGGTTTCAATGCACCCCTGCTTATCAGCGCGTTGACTCTGGTCGGCGGTCTGGTTCTCTATCGATTCCGTTGGCTGATCTGGAACCAGCGATCAGGCCGGGTCCCTCATGATGTTTTTGAAGGTTTGTTTGAGAAGGGATACCATGCCCTGCTCGGTTTTGCCTCATGGCAGACGCGTCTCCTGCAAAGCGGATCTCTCCGGAACTACTTCTACTGGATCCTTGGTTCGTTTGCGCTGCTATCGATACTGAAGTTTTCCATTGTGGGTTGGGTTCCCGAGTTCAGGGGTAACACACCGTTCACTTTCATGGATGGGGTCATTGTGGCGATGGTCATGAGTGGTGCATTGTTTGCTCTGTTGGCACGCTCCCGTTTCGTGGTGATTCTTGCGTTGGGACAAGTGGGGTTTGGAATTGCCTGGATCTATGCGGCATATGGAGCGCCCGATCTTGCGATTACCCAGATCCTCGTGGAGACGCTAATGGTTCTTTTGTTTGTGTTTGCGATTCGCAAGATGCCCAGACTGCATGACTACTCGCGAAAGACAGAACGTTTGCGGGATGGGTTTGTGGCCTTGGTTTGTGGAGGCGTTGTCACTCTGTTGGTGATGAAGACCCAATTTCTTCAGATTTCAGTTCCGATTTCCCTCGAGATCAGTGAGTGGAGCTACGTGATCGCTAAGGGTCGAAACGTCGTCAATGTAATTTTGGTCGACTTCAGGGCTCTCGATACAATGGGTGAAGTCACGGTTCTGGGGATTGCTGCGATTGGGGTTTTTGTTCTTCTGGGCCCAGTGCTTTCAAAAAAGCGAAAAGGGAAAGGAGGGGATTCGTCATCATGAGATCAATCATTCTCGCTCAAACCGGACGGATCATGGTTCCGGCGTTGGTTGTCATGTCCCTGTGGGTATTGTACCGGGGGCACAATCTTCCGGGAGGCGGATTCATTGGAGGTCTATTGTTCGCATCCGGATTTGCGCTTGTGGCGATTTCGGACGGTGTGGCTGAGGCCCGCAGGCGCCTACGGTTCTCGCCAATTCTGTTGATTGCCACAGGGCTGATAGTGTGCTTGGGAAGCGGGCTTCCGGCTGTATTTTCGGGCGATGCGTTTATGAAGGCGTTTTGGTTGCCTGCGTTCAGCTTGCCCTTGCTGGGCAAGGTGCACTTGGGCACCCCGCTGGTATTTGACATTGGGGTCTATCTAACCGTCATCGGTTTCACGTTGAAGGTGTTCTTCAACTTGTGCGAAGGAGGCGATGCCTGATGGAAGTGGTATTTGCAGTGATGGTTGGTTTGTTGTTTGCCGCCGGGTTGTATGGCTTACTGCGACGTAGCATGGTCCGGATGATTGTTGGAATGATCCTCTTGAGTCAGGCCGTGAACCTTTTGGTGTTTTTCTCGGGCGGGCTGAAAAAGGGCCAACCGGTTTTTGTGCCGGAGTCGGGAGAATCTTTGCTCGGGGCTGCGGATCCGATTCCCCAGGCTTTGGTTTTAACCGCAATCGTAATTGGCTTTGGTCTTACCGCGTTCATGATTGTTCTTTTTCAGAGGGTGTTCGCGAGTGAGAAAAGCGACGACACTGCCCGTTTGTTTCACACCGATTCATGAAGGCTAATCTGATCATTCTTCCGGTATTGATCCCGATGTTGAGTGCGATCCTCGGATTGCTTCGACCGGCATCCCTTCGTTACCAGAAAACGGTTGGCATGGCGGGGATGGTGCTACTGTTCCTCGCGTCTGTTTGGCTGACAGCCGGGGTGGTGCGTGAAGAAATCATGGTGCTTCGGGTGGGCGGATGGTCGGCTCCATGGGGAATTGTGTTGGTGGCCGATCGTTTGTCCGTGGCGATGACACTTGTGGCCGCGCTGATTGCCCTTTGCACAGTTGGCTATGCGGTCTCCTCGGTTACGGAGTCCGAAACGAAGACCTATTTTTTTCCGTTGATGCATCTCCTGATGATGGGGGTTAATGGGTCCTTCCTTACAGGCGATTTGTTTAATCTGTATGTGTGTTTCGAGGTGATGTTGATCGCTTCCTTTGTGCTGATGGTGCATCAGGGGTCTCCTCTGCAGCTTGAAGCCGGGCTCAAATACGTGACGATCAACGTGCTTTCGTCGATGATTTTACTGGCGGGGATCGGGATGCTCTATGGGAAACTGGGCACTTTGAATATGGTGGATATCGCCAGAATCCTGCAGTCGACGGATGAGTCCGTACTCGTGAACACCACTGTGGTTCTTTTGGTGATTGCCTTTGGGATCAAGTCCGCGATTTTTCCACTGTTCTTCTGGCTCCCCGCGTCCTATCACACCTTGCCTGTACCGGTCGTGGCTCTGTTCGCCGGACTCCTCACGAAGGTCGGAATCTATAGCTACTTGCGTTCGTTCACCCTGTTGTTCGGTCACAGCACCGATGTGTTTGGAAC
>JAQVLM010000170.1 GCA_028704125.1 Opitutales bacterium | reverse complement strand
ATTGGGCAAGTGAATCCGGAAGAAAACGCTCGGAAGATACCCTCCGGAAGTATGAGGTATCCGATAGAGGAGAGAGGCGTGGCGGTAGGCGTGAGCGATCCGGGAGGGGCAATGCTCCCCGTGATCGACGGGATTTTCGTGGTGGAAATGGACCGCGTGAAAGGAGCGACGGAGCCAGGCAGGATGCGCGGGCTGGCAATGCGGAGGGTCGTCCCCAGCGGGATGGAAATGCTTTTGCCGGGCGTGAACGTCGGCATCCGAGGGATTTCGCCCAGCAGTTTGAGCCAACGGTCCAGGTGATGTTTGTCGCTCAGGACAAGCCGTTTGATATGCTTGTCAAAGCGATGAAGACGACTTTCAAAACCTACGAGCTTTTCGAATTGTGTCGCATTGTATTGGCCAAGGAAAACCGTTTTACGGTGATGCTGAGCACCTTGCCGAATGTGGGATCGGGTCTGTTCATTTCGGTGCCGGATCAGATTCCCTTTGAGTCGGAGGAGGAAGCGTTCAATCATGTGTTGGCTCACCATTTGGATCGGTTCTTCGAAGTGAGCGAAGTTGAGGTTGATCCTCCCAAGGGCAACTTCCAGTTTGTCAACCGCTGTCAGATTACCGGAGATCTGATTGGGCCTCCAAACTATCACCGGTATCAGGACATCTTGAAGGATCATTTCAACCGCAACATTCAGGGGATGTCCTATGATCGATACCTTGAAAAGGTGGAATCGGTCAAGGAACCGGAAGTGATTCAAGCCTGGGTGGACAAGATGAAGGTTTCCCGACAATACACGGTTATCGCAGCTGAGGGATCGGGTGAAGAGCCGAGGGTTTTGCATACCTTGGACGAAATCCGGTTTTTCCTCATGACCAACCGCAAGCAACAGGTGGTGGTGCAAAAGGAGAAATGGAAGATTCCCGGTGAGAAGGTTGAATTGATGCCTCAAGGAAACCTGCGCCGGTCGATCGAGGTGATGTTGGAGGATCAGCGTCGTTTTCCGTTGGACACCGCCAATCATCTGCGGGGCCGTTTGCGTCGCTGCAACTTGCACTTTACCAAGAGGGGATCGAAAGGAATCACCTATGTTTGCGCGGTCAAGCGCAAGCACCGTTACAGCGATACGGTCTTCAGTGCCAGTTTGCAGGCTTTGATCGGATTTGTTGAATCGCATCCCGAAATCACTCAAGTCAAGTTGTTGGAGGAATACTTTGCGGAAACCGGAGTGGAAGCCACGGAAGATGCGAAGAAGCAGCTCCTTCAGGATTTGCGTTGGTTGGTGTCGGAAGGCTATGTCACCGAATATGCGGATGATCGGCTCTATGCGGACAAGGCGCTTCCGATGACTCAGGCCGAAGACAAACAACGGCAAACCGGAAACCGGAAACCGGATGAATCAAGCGGTCCGGATGGCGGGCAGAAGCCGGAGGATTCAGTTTCTGAACCCGAGAGCGGTTCGGTTTCTGTCCCGGTGATTGAATCTGCGGACACGGATGCAACTGTTTCCGTAGCGGATGAACGTCCTGAGAGCTCTGCAGATGCGCCGTCGCTTGAACCTGTTCCGGATGCGGAGTCCGTAAAGGAGGTTGGCGAAGTCGAATCCAAGGATCCCGAAGTTGTAGAGGACGCAACGTCCAGTGAAGAACAGACGGGTGAAGATGCCGGGACTGAACCGAAAAGCTGATGCATTTTGGAGGGGGCAGGTTAGATAAGGGACTTTGTGTTTGAATAGGCGTATCTGGTCGGATGGGACAAAAGGAAGCGACACCGATGATGCGGCAATACCGGGAGGTCCGTAGTACCCTTCCGAAAAACACGCTGCTCCTGTTCCGACTGGGTGACTTCTATGAGATGTTCGACGAGGATGCGAGGGAAGGTTCGCGCATCCTTGGGATCACGCTAACGCAGCGCCATGGTCAGCCAATGGCGGGTATCCCGTATCATGCGGGCGACACTTACATTGACCGGTTGCTGAAAGCCGGGAAAAAGGTGGCAATCTGTGAGCAGACCGAGACGCCAAAACCCGGCAAGCTCGTCAACCGTTCTTTGGTCCGGATTTTGACACCCGGAACGATACTCGACAGCCGTCAGGTGGAGGCGGAAAGCCATCATTACTTGATGGGATTGTGCCCTTCTGGCGTCGGGTGGGCCGCTGCGTGGATGGATTTGAGCAGCGGGGATTTTCAGTTGGGATGGAGTGAGCGGTTGGATGAGCTTCTGCCGGTGATGCATTCGGTCGCACCCAAGGAGCTTTTGATTCCGGAGAGTCTGGAGGCGGATCGCCGTTCGAAAGCGCATCCGGAAATGCAGCGTGTGATGCAGGTATTGGGAGATGTTCCGGTCACGGATATTCCGGACTATCATTTTGAATCCGGGGTTGGCGAGCGTGCGCTCAAGGAGGCGTTGGGGGTGCTCAGTCTGGATGGTTTCGGATTGAGGACCGGGCATCCCGCAGCGGGTTCGGCGGGTGCGCTGGTTTACTATGCGACCGAGATGCTTTGCGCGCGGCCTGAGGGACTGCACCGCATCCGGGAATACCGGAGTTCGGCCTCGGTGTTGATTGATCCCGCGACCCAGCGGAATCTTGAGATTTTCCGCTCCTCGGATAACCGGAGGCAGGGCAGTCTATTGGATGCGATGGACGGAACGGCGAGTGCCGCCGGGGCAAGGATGCTGGAGCGATTTTTGTCCGAGCCGCCATTGGAGGTCACCGAGATCCGGAGGCGGCAGGATTTGGTGGAGTGTTTTTTTGTGAGTCAGAGCATGGCTGACGAGCTGCGTGAGCAGCTGCGGAAGGTGCATGATTTGCGCCGTATACTGGGTCGCCTGCAGAATCGCATCCGCAATCCGAGGGAACTGGGGGGCGTTCGGGCTACCCTGGAGACGCTTCCCGAGATCAAAGGTATCCTGAAGGTGTTTGATCAAAGCGTGGTGATGGAGTTGGCGTCCCGTATCGGAGACTTTGAGGATCTGCGTGAGCTTTTGAATCGTGCTTTGAGCGACGAGCTGCCTTCGGATCTAGGCGACGGAGGCGTCATTCGATCCGGATATGATGCCGAGCTGGACCGGCTGCGTTCTTTGAACTCGGGTAACAAGGAATGGTTGACCCGGCTTGAGGCGGATGAACGTGAGCGAACCGGCATCCGCAATCTCAAGATCAAATACAATGGAGCCTTCGGATATTTTATCGAAGTGACCAAGTCGAATCTGGATTCGGTGCCACCCGAATACATACGCAAGCAGACCATGGTCGGCGCAGAACGTTTTGTGACAGAGGAACTGCGCCAGAAGGAACGTGAGATCCTCCACGCGGAGGAAGTCGGAATCGCTCGGGAGGAGAAGCTATTTCTCGAAATCTGCGGATCTGTTGCGGCTCGCAGTGAGGCTCTTTCAATGACGGCCGATGCATTGGCCGAAATGGATGTTTTTCTGGGCTGGGCTCAGATCAGTCGGGAATGGGATTATTGTAAACCGGTGATCCGTTCGGATGACAGTGAAATTGATATCGCGCAGGGGCGGCATCCCGTGATCGAGCAGGCCTTGCGTGCCAGTGCCTACGGGCTGGCAGGCGCTCAGGCTTTCGTTCCGAATGATTGTCGTCTGAGTTCGGACTCCGAACAGATTGCGTTGATTACCGGTCCGAATATGGCGGGCAAATCCACCTATATCCGGCAAGTGGCTTTGATTGTGTTGATGGCTCACGTGGGATCGTGGGTTCCTGCGGCATCCTGTCGGGTGGGCTGTGTGGATCGGATTTTCTCGAGAGTTGGAGCCAGTGATGAACTCGCGCGGGGGAACTCAACCTTCATGGTTGAGATGAATGAGACCGCCAATATCCTTAACAATGCAAGCTCGCGCAGTCTCATCATCCTTGATGAAATCGGAAGGGGCACTTCCACCTACGATGGCATGAGTATCGCATGGGCTGTGATCGAACACCTCCACGGAGAGGGTAGCGAAGGTCCGAGAACGCTTTTTGCAACGCACTACCACGAACTGACTCAGCTTTCCGAACGGCTTCCCCGCCTCAAGAATCTCTGTGTGGCGGTCAAGGAATGGAATGATGAGATCATTTTTGTGAGGCAGGTTGTGGATGGTGCGGCTGACCGATCCTACGGGATCCATGTGGCACGGCTGGCGGGATTGCCTGCGAGTGTCATCAAGCGGGCTCAGGTTTTGTTGGACGGACTTGAGGGAGCGGGCAGTTCCCCTTCTGTGATTCCCCAGCATCCTCCGGTTCGGCGATCAAAAATGGACGCACGGGTGCCCCAGAATCAGTTAAGCTTATTTGATTGATGCCTCACTTTGCACGGCTGTTGGAGTGTCGGACGATTATATCGCTGATTGGCTGCGAATGCATATCTTATAGTGTTCGGATATACTTGAACTGAAAGATTGGGGATGCATCTTGCTCGTGCATGAGTACCCTGATCATCAGCACGAGTCTCAATCCGTCGTCCCGCAGCGCAATTCTTGCGCAGACTGCATTGGAGCAAGCCAAACGCCGGGACTTTTCCTGTTCTCTTCTCGACTTGAGGGCGGTCAAGCTTCCGATGTGTGATGGCGGTGCGTGTTTTGGTGAGCCGGCTGTGGGCTTTGTACGGGAAACCATTGAAAGGGCGGCAGCGATCTTGATTGCCAGCCCTGTTTACAATTACTCGATTGGAGCGAGCTTAAAAAACCTTTTGGAACTCACCGGATCCGCATGGGCTGGCAAGCCGGTCGGTTTTCTTTGTGCTGCGGGTGGCAAGGGAAGCTACATGGCGGTGATGCCCTTCGCAAATGGGCTCATGCTGGATTGTCGCTGCCCCATAGTGCCCCGTTTTGTTTTTGCGGATGGAAGTGCCTTCGATGACCACTCGGTTTGTGATGAATCGGTCATTCAAAGGATTGCTGATCTGGTGGAGGAGGTGGAACGCTGGAAGTGTCTCGGGATGGGTTTGGATGCCGGGTGAAATAGTTTTCTCCTTGGGTCCAATTGGCAGACAATCGCCTTGACCTCAGGCGTAAAAAAGCCGATGCTAACCGTCTACCTGAGCCGGTCTCAGCGTTGGTGTAAACCCAATAGAAAGCCTTTTCATGAGTAAGAATACTCCGACCCGAAAAACGTCTGGCAGAACGACGAACTCCTCTTCCCGTTCATCCTCTTCAACGCGTTCCCGTTCGTCCCGTTCGGACGCTCCCACTCCTGCGCGTAGGGCTTCGTCTTCCATCAACAAGTCGGAGTTGAAAAAAATGGGATTGGTTGTGTTGATGATTCTTGTGCTCACGGGGGGATTGGTCTGGTACTTTTTTGGTCCAAGGGCCCCGCAGCTTCCGGAGCAAGCAAAGATTTTGGTAGAGCCGCCACCCGATAGTAAAGCGATTCCTCACACAACGGAAAAAGAGACGGTTTTTGAGACCTCAGTGGATTATTTGTCACCCCGGACCATGGCTCCCAAAATCCTTATTGAAGAGGGTATTGGAGAGGGAACAGTCGCCCCTCCGCACCTGCCGAAAAAGGAGGCCCGGCGTGCTCCCGTTGTCGATCCTGCCACGGGTGCCATCGAGCCCGTTCCCGAACCGGATATTCCGGAAGTGGTGAAGAATTGGTCGGGAGTCGTGCTGGTTCCCGAAGTGGCAAGGGTTTCCAAGGCTTACACCTCTGCCGTTGCGCTGAGCCGGGTGGAAGCGCACCCGTTGAAGAATGGACGGCTCCATGTTTGGGTTCGCATGCGCAACAAGATGGCTTATCCGGTGGAAGTCGAAAAGGATTGTCGTTTCCGCGCGTATCACGAGCGGGTCCACAACCGTTTGGGCTTTGAGTCCGTCTCGATTCCAGCGAGGGGGTATGCCGATGTCATGTTCCTGTCTCCGGATGCATCGATCGAAGAGTACACCATTCTCGTGCGACTGGCCCGCGATAAGGTTGGAGAGGACGACGCGGATTTGCTTTGAGGATTGCTTTTTATCCGGGTCGCGGTTGATGGGTGAAGGAAAATCGCTTCATGAGCGAGTTTCCTGTTGCCAGATGGATTCATTCTGTTAGCTAGGAATCATCTTGATGAAGCAGATTGGCACAGACCTGAATGCGTCTCCGGCGGAAACGGTAATGATTCCGCGAATTACTGCCTGACGATTGCAGGCTGTTCTCCATGCATCGGCATTGTGCCGACAATGGAACACAGGGGGGATTGTCTGCGCGAGGGAAACAACCCATAATCAATCAATCTATGTCCAGCAATAAACAAGTGTATGTCTATGATACGACCCTGAGGGATGGAACACAGGGAGAGGGTGTATCCTTCACGGTGAATTCCAAGCTTCGCGTCGCGGAGAAGTTGGATCAATTTGGTATTGACTACATTGAAGGCGGATGGCCGGGTTCCAACCCGCGCGATATGGGGTTCTTTGAGGAAGTGCGCAAGCTGAAGCTCAAGCACGCGCGAATCGCCGCATTTGGTTCCACCCGACGCGCTGGCACACCGGTATCGGAGGATAGTCAAATCCGCACGTTGCTGGATGCTGAAACACCCGTCGTAACCGTATTCGGGAAGTCATGGTTGCTCCATGTGCTGGAAATCTTGCGCACCACCCGCGAAGAGAATCTTACGATGATTGAGGATTCCGTGCGTCATCTGGTCGCTCAAGGGCGTGAGGTGGTCTATGATGCGGAGCATTTTTTCGATGGCTATTCGGATTGCGCGGAGTATGCGATGGCTACTTTGCAAGCCGCATGCCGGGGCGGAGCGGGAACCCTTGCATTGTGCGATACCAATGGTGGGCAATTGGTTGAACAGCTCAAAGGGGTGGTTGCCGAAGTGGTCCGTGCCTTTCCCGATGTCAAGGTCGGGGTGCATTGCCACAACGACGCCGGATTGGGTGTCGCGGTTAGTCTCGGAGGGGTGGAAGCCGGCGCCTGCCATGTTCAGGGAACAATCAATGGATATGGCGAGCGAAATGGTAACGCAAACCTCACGAGCATCATTCCAAATCTCGTTCTCAAAATGGGGCATGACCTTAGGTGCGC